>JADGQG010000128.1 GCA_017882025.1 Chloroflexota bacterium | reverse complement strand
TCAGTCGTAGAGCCGTTCCAGGTGCCACGAGCCGTCCACGCGGTCCAGGTAGACGAGGGCGAGCCACTTGCGTCCGACGACCTTGAAGTAGTCGCGCGCGATCGGGCGACCCCACCACGCCTCGTCGACGCGCCAGCGCGTGCAGACCTCCACCGGCTCGCGACGGCCGGCCCAGCGAATCGCGACGAGGCGGCCGGCTTCGTCCAGCTCCGCCTCCACGGCCGGGTGCTCGCGCAGGAGGCGCGTCATCGGGCCGGCTCCACGCCATCGGTGGCCACGGGATGCCATGTCCAGCGCGCCTCGGGCAGCGGCGCTTCGGGATCGGCGAGGACGAGCCGGCCCACCCGGCCCTCCCCGTAGCGGACGGCCAGCCGGGCGAGCTGCCAGCCCAGCCGGGCGGCCGCGTTCGCCTGGGGGACGAAAAGCGCGAGCTGGTGGCCGGCGGCGGGCGTGACGTCGAGCAGCTCCAGGTCCAGGCGCGCGATCGGCGCGGCTGGCGGGTCCTTCTCGAGCCGCGCGAGGAGGAGCCGCTCCAGCGCCTCCGGGTCCGCGGAGGGTTCCGGGAGCCGCTGCCCCACGATCCGCCGCGGGAGGTCCTCGCCGGGGAGTGGGAGCCGGCCCGGCCGGAACGTCGAGTCGAGCGTGAGCGTCAGCCGGGCGCGCCCCGCGGCCGAGCCCCGCGCGTCGAGCTGCGCCGCGAGCGCCCCCGCGACCCGCCTCAGGACGAAGCGGACCGCCTCCAGCCCGACGATCGGCTCGTCCAGGGAGAGCCCCAGTGCCAGCCGTTCGGGACTGCGGCGCGGGCGGAACGGCTCCGTCTCGCGGCCGTTCGCCCGATCGTGGAGCCGCGCGCCGACGTCCGTCCCGAAGCGCGCCACGAGCGCCGAGCGCGGCAGCGCGCCGACCTCCCCGATCGTCGCGAGGCCGAACCGGGCAAGCCGGGCACGGACGTCCGGATCGCGCGAGAGGGCCGCGGCCGGGAACGGGACGAGGAACGCGGCATCCCCGCCGGGCGGCACGCAGACACACGGGACGACGGCCGGGCCCGGGCCGGTGGCGGCGGCGAGCGCGGCCGCGAACCGGGTCCCGGCGATCCCCGCCCGCGGCGTCCCCGGGAGGAGCGGCGCGAGCGCGGCACGGGCCTTCGCAAGGAGGACCGGCTCCGGCCCCCAGAGCGGCTCCAGGCCGTCGAGCTGGACCTCGAGCGTCCCGAACGCGGGGTTGGCCGCGTCGAGTGGGCCGGCGATGCCCGGGCTGAACGCCGCGAGCGCGTCGAGCGCCGCCTCGACGGCCGTCGCGTCCGCCCCGGGGTCGGGCGGGACGAACGTGGCCTCGGGGGCGAGCCGGTGCGCCTGCCCGAGCGGGATCCCCCGCCGGACGCCGAGATCCCGGGCGGCCTGGTTCGCGTCGAGGACGACGCCGTCATCCCACGGCTGCCCGCCGAGGATCAGCGGTCCGTCGGGCAGGTTCCCGGGCGGCCGCTGCCGGGCGAGTCGAAGCGCGAGATGTGGCCAGGAGAGATGGAGGAGTCGCATCGGTCGATGGGTGGGGCTCGTGCTGCGGTCGAGGTGGGACGGCGGAGGTGGGCTCGAGGAAGGTGACGGCGCCCCGCCGGAGGATGCCGGGCGGCGCCCCCGCGACGGGCTCCTCCACCAGGAGCTCATCGCGGGCCAGGCAGCGGTCCCGCGGCCCGCCCTCCGCGTAGAGGATCCGGAGCGTGGTCCGCCGGTCCGGCGCCCCGCGGTGGTCCTTCGCGACGCGGACCTCCGTCCGCTGTCCCACGACCTCGCGACCCAGCCGGACCCAGCCGCTCCGCCGGAGCTCCAGGCGCAGGCCGGCACCCTCGTCGAGCGCGGCCCGGAGCGGCGCGGGGGTGTCGGCCGGCTCGAGGACGAGAAGGAGCGCGCCGGCCCGCCGGGCGAACGCGACCAGTCGAGCCAGCTGGTCGGCGAGGTTGGGGGAGCGCGGGCTGCGCCGGGCCGGGACCATGGGGACTGCCGGCGTGATCGGTGCCGGCCGCCGCGCGCGCACTGGCCGCTCCGCGCGCGCCGTCCCCAGGTCCAGCACCAGGATGTCGACCGCGCGCGCCTGGAGCAGCGTGCCGGCCATCGCGAGCGCCTCGGCCGGGTCATCCGGGACCAGGACCGCGAGCCACTCGAGACGGACGCCGCGGGCCACCGCCTCGACCGGGTCGAGCGCGCGCGGGAGGTCCACCCACGCGGCGAGGGCACCGGCATCCTGTGCTCCCGCGAGCGCCCGCATGGCGAGGGTGGTGGAGCCACTCGAGCCCACTCCCGCGAGCGCAACCGTGCCCGGGCGCGGGAGACCACCCCCCACCAGCAGCGCGTCGAGTTCCGCGAACCCGGTCGGGATCGTGGCACCCGGGGCCGCGATCGGTCGCGGGCGCGGCGCGGCGGCGAGCGCCCCGAACACCTCCAGCCCGCGTCGCGGCGCAGCCGTGCCCCACCGTTCGCGAAGGCTGGCAAGGGCGCGGGCGGGATCGGCGTGACGCTCCATCGGACTCTAAATGATAGAACATCTGTTCTATGATTGGAAGAGGGAACCTTCCCACGCGCACTGCCGAAATGGCTCTGCGCGTATTTACTCCAGCGCTAGAATACTGCCCATGATCCCCCGTTCCATCACCAACGCCGAGCTCGCGATCCTGGGCCTCCTCGTCGAGCAGCCGCGCCACGGCTACGAGATCGAACAGGTCATCACCGAGCGCGGCATGCGCGAATGGACGGACCTCGGCTTCTCGTCCATCTACTACGTCCTGGGCCGCCTCGAACAGGCCGGCCTCGTTACCGCGAAAGCGGTGCCGGCGGCCGGTCGCGGCCCCTCCCGGCGGGTGCACACCGTCACGCCGGCCGGCCATGGCGCGTGGCGCGCGGCCACGCTCGCTGCGCTCTCCACGCCCGTCGCCGTCGATCGGCCATTCCTCCTCGGACTCGCCCACCTCGCCGGCATCCCGACCGCCGAGGCGACCGCCGCGCTCGCCGCCTATGCGACCGCCCTCGAGTCCCGCCACAGCGAGCTCGCGGCCCAACGCCGCGCTCAGGCTCCCCTCCCCTGGTTCGCCGACGCGCTCTTCGACCATGGCATCGCGCTGATCAAGGCGGAACACGCCTGGGTCACCGACTTCATCGACCGGGTCTCGACCGAATCTCCGGTTTCGCCCCCCAACACAGGAGGAAGCCCCATGCCGTCCACCGCCCCTGCCCGGATGAAGGCGTTCGAGCCCCAGATCACCACGCTGCCCGCGCGCACCATGGCCGTGGTCCGAACCACCGGCGATCCGGCCGAGACCGGGGCGCGAGCCTTCCCCGCGCTGTATGGCGCCGCCTACGCCCTGAAGTTCGCCCTCAAGAAGCAGGGCATCACGTTCGCGGTCGAGCCACCCTGCGCCCGCTGGTTCAACGGACCCGACTGGCGCGCGGTCCCCCGCTCCGAGTGGACGGCGGCGTGGGCGCTGCCGCTCCCGGACGGCACGACCGAGGTGACCCAGAAGGACCCGGCCGTCCCCGTCGTCATCGAGACCTGGGAATACGGAAGCGTCGCGCAGGTCCTGCACCTCGGGACATACGCGGAGGAGGAGCCGACCATCGAGAAGCTCCACGCGTTCATCGCGGAGCAGGGGCTGGAGATCGCCGGCCCGCACGAGGAGATCTACCTCTCGCGGCCGGGTGCCGCCAAGCAGAAGACCATCGTCCGCTACCAGGTGCGACGGCCGGCATAGAGGACGCGCACCGCCGCCACCTGGCCGGAGCCTCGTCCAGTCGGTCGCTCTTCGGCTTGGCTGGCATACCCGAAGGACGGCAACCGACCCTCGTCCCGGACCGCGTCGAGGCCGCCAGCTGGCTCACCACCGGCCGGCCGCCGGCCCGGCCGCCGGCTCCGGGAGCCGTGCTACACTCTCGCCCGGCGATCGCCCCCCAGCGCGTGCGATCGGCCTCGCGTGGGGATGTAGCTCAGCTGGAAGAGCACCGCGTTCGCATCGCGGGGGTCAGGGGTTCGAGTCCCCTCATCTCCACCACCTCCCACGCCATCGGCATCCCGAAACCCCCTGCTGGTCAGCTGGGACAACCGCCGTCCTCACGCCGCCTGTGGCGTCGTCACGCCGACCTCCGTCGTCGAGTCGGGAGGGAGCGGCGAGGGCCGCAGCCCGAAGCCTGGACGCGGTCAGCGCGCCTGAAGTCCGCGGCGGACTGGCCCTCGGCCGCTGCGCCGTCGCCCGGTCAGCCTTTCACGTCGAGCGCGGCGTGGAGCTCCGCGGCATGGGCCCGCAGCCAGCGCCGCTGGGCCACGTGGTCGGGGATCCGGCCCGCGACCAGCGCCCAGAAGCTCGGGCCGTGGCCGAAGATGCGGAGGTGCGCCAGCTCGTGGACGGCCACCGTCTCGAGGACTCCGGGCGGCGCAAGCACGAGCCGCCACGAGAACGAGAGCCGGCCCGCCCGTGACGCGCTCCCCCATCGGCTGCGCGTGTCGCGTACGGTGACGCGGGCGGGCGCCACGTCCAGTGCCGGCGCGTGGCGCGCAATCGCGGCCTCGAGCGCATCCCGCGCGCGGACTCGCAGCCACGCCTCGAGGACTTCCGGGAGCGGGCGTCGTTCGGTCGCCGCGAGCGTGACGACCAGCTGATCTTCTTCGTCCCCGCCGACACGCTCGACGTGGGAGCGGCGGCTGCCCGGCGAGCCGACCACGACGCGCACCCGGTGCGGCTCACCCCGGTAGCGGAGCAGCGTGCCGTCGCGGACCGGCCCGGCTGCGGCGATTCCGGCGGCTGCCGCCGCCTGGCGGGCCGCGTGTCGGCGCAGCCACGCTTCGCGCTCCGCGAGGAACGGCTCGACGAGAGCGCGTGCCCGTGCCTCCGAGGTTCGGACGCCCGGGACCGTGGCGATCACGCCGCGGCGCGGATCGATCGTGACCCGGAGGCGTTGCGCCCGGGAGGATCGCCGGAGCGTGTATTCGAGGTCGCCGCCGGGCAGCCATGCACGGGCGGGCGTCTCGACCGCGGCGTCGCGGCGGCTGGGCGGGCGGGGTGCCATCCGGAGAATCGTGCCACAGGCGGGGGCAGGGCCGTGTCGCCCGACGCGTGTCCCGGGCGCTCGGCGCCGGTCTCGGCGCCAGTCGGCGCTCGTTGTGCAGGCGGCCCACCACGCGCTCGTTGGCGCGTTCCAGTACTTCGACTATCTTGCCCTCGGGCCGGCCGCGCCGGTCGATTCCCGATTCGCGCGCGACGACGCGGTCGCCGTGCAAAACCTTATGCATCTCATCCGGTCCGAGAAAGAGATCAGGTCCCTCATCATCGCGGATCACGAAACCATAGCCGTCGGGATGGCCTTGCACGCGGCCGGGGATCAGGTCGAGCCGGGTGACGAGGCAGATCGCATCGCGCCGGTTGCGCATGACCTGCCCTTCGCGCTGCATCGCGGCGAGCCGGCGTTCGAACGTTTCGCGCTCCGCATCGGTAATGCCGAGCAACTGCTGCAGCTTCGCGCTGCTCACCGGCACGCCCTGCGCCTCGAGCGTCTGCAG
>JADGQG010000127.1 GCA_017882025.1 Chloroflexota bacterium | reverse complement strand
ACGCCTTCCTCACCTGTCTGTCCTGCCGACGGGTCTTCTGGTGGGGGCCGCACTCCCGACGGCTTCGAGAGATCGTCGAGGAGGCCCTGCGCTTCGGGGAGTCTGGCGGGTGACAAGGGGCCGTCGCCCCCGCCAGGCGCTGTAGGCGTGCAATTCCCATTGCACCACTACAGCTCTCTTCGGCCCTTTCGAATAGCCGCGCAGCAGTCGCCCCCGATTCCCGCAGCCGACCGACGGCCGACCCGAGAGCAAGGCCGAGAAGGTGCGAGGCGTGCAGGAGCGCGGAAAGCGCCGCCGGGTCGAGCGAACGGCCTCCGACAGCATGGAAAGGACTGCCGCCTCGCGGTGGCCGAGAAAAGCGCATGAAGGGCTCCCGTCCGGACAAAACGCCCGTCTACGGGCCGCGATTGAGAAAGAAACCGAGGGCGTGACTTTGGTCTCCACGCGCCA
The DNA here is from genome assembly GCA_017882025.1 of Chloroflexota bacterium. Lineage (GTDB taxonomy): Bacteria > Chloroflexota > Limnocylindria > Limnocylindrales > CSP1-4 > CTSoil-043. Next base: position 5,122 of record JADGQG010000127.1, on the reverse strand, counting down.
CAGCGCCCCGCAATTCCCATTGCCGCCCTACAGTTGAGGTAGTGTTCGCGGATGCACCCGAACTCGCCCGACCAGGCGCCGGACGGCACCGGACGGGGTGTCACCCGCCGCGAGCTGATCGCCAGGCTCATCGGCCTCGGAATGCTCGCGGCGGGCGCGTTCTTTCTCCGGCGGATCCTCTTCCCGCGACGGCTCGAGGGCGAGAGCCTGCGGACCTTCGAAGCCTTCCTCGACACGCTGCTGCCCGAGACGGAACTCCCCTCGTGGCGCGCCACCGGAGTGATGCCGCGTCTTCTCGAGGAGTTGTCGGCCGAGAGGAAGACGCGACGGGCCCTCGCCGAGGGGGTGGAGTGGCTGGATGCCGAGGCGCGCCGCCGGAAGGGGGCCCGCTTTTTCCTGGCCGGCGAGGAGGCGCGCATCGCGGTCGTCGCCGCGGCCGAGGCGAGCCCGGCCGGATCGATCCCGGCATTCTTCTACCGCGTAACACGGGATCAAGCGGTACGCCTTCACTACTCCCACCCCGCCGTCTGGCGGAAGATCGGGCTTCCTCACGCACCTCAGCCGGACGGGTACTGGGATTTCGAGGATGCCCCGGCTTCCTGACGCGGACGTCGTCGTCGTGGGGGCGGGCGCGGGTGGGCTCGCCGCGGCGTGGAGGCTGACGACGGCCGGCGCGCAGGTCGTCCTCCTCGAAGCGGGGCGCGCCTACCAGCCCGCAAGGGACTACCCGCAGACTTCGGGGGATTTCGAGCTGCGCGAGTTCCCTTACGACGCCTCTCGCGACTCGGACGGCCGCCCGCGATACGACTTCGGCCCCGCGCAGCCGCTGGAGCGGGAGTGGGACGGCTACCGCTCGTGGAATGCCGGACAGGGACGCTTCGTCGCGGGAGACGAGAGGGTCTATCAGGCTTACAGCCATGTGCAGGGCGTGGGCGGCTCGACCCTTCACTTCCAGGGCGAAGCACATCGCTTCCATCAGGACTCGCTCCGGATGCACTCGCTCTTCGGCGTCGGGACCGACTGGCCGATCCCGTACCGGGAGCTGGAAACGTACTACGCAGTGGCCGAGGAGCGGATGGGCGTGGCGGCCCCGGTGAACCCGCTCCGCCCAGGAGGCGGGCCGCACATCCTGCCGCCGCACCCTCTTTCGTTCGGGAGCGGGCGCCTCGCGAAGGGATTTGCGGCGATCGGCGCGACGCTTCTGCCGAACGCCCTCGCGATCCTCTCGCGCTCCACCACCGCCCGCCCGCAATGCAATTACTGCGGTGGATGCACGCAGGGATGCCCGAACGGAGACAAGGGAAGCGCCGACGTGACGTTTCTCCCTCCGGCGCGGGCCACCGGCCGTCTGGACCTGAGGACCCAGGCCCAGGCCCTCGAGGTGGAGCTCGACCCGCGCGGGCGAGCAAAGGCCGTTATCTACGCCGATCCGAGTGGCGCGCGGCACCGGGTGAGAGGGCGGTTCGTGGTGCTCGCCGGCGGTGCGATAGAGACGCCGAGGCTCCTCCTGGCGTGCCGGCCGACGGGGCACCCCGACGGCCTCGCGAACGGCAGCGGGCAGGTGGGGCGCCACCTCACCGAGACGCTTCACTGGACCGCTGTCGGACTGCTGCCGGAGCGGGTCGACTCCTACCGAGGAGTCGCGATCGACGGCTCGGCTTGGGAGTACGCGGTGCCGAAGCGGGGAAACGGCTGGGCCGGCGGATTCCGGTTGGCGACCTCCTCGAACGCAATGGGCCTCCGCGGGCCGGTGGCATATGCCGAACGGCTCGTGCCCGGGTTCGGATTGGCGCATCAGCGGCGGTTGAGGGAAATCTTCGGACGCGCCGTTGCGGTGCACGCGATCGGGGAGTGGCTTCCGAACGACAGGACGTACGTCGACCTGTCGCCCTCTATGCGGGACGCGCACGGCATACCCCGCGCACGGATCCGCTCCTGGCTCTCTCCCGCCGAGCGCGCGCTGGTGAGGACGATGGCCGACACGGTGCGCGAGGTGATGCGCGCGGCGGGCGCCTCGGAGATCGTGGAGGAGACCACCTCTCTCGACATCTTCGGCGCAACGCATGTGCTCGGAACCTGCCGCATGGGGACGGACCCCGTCTCTTCCGTGGCGGATCGCGACGGCTTCTGCCACGAGATTCCAAACCTGGCGTTCGCGGACGCTTCGCTGGTCCCGTCGAGCGGGTGCGGCGATTCGCCCTGCCTCACGATCACCGCGCTCGCCATCCGAACCGCGGACCAGCTTCTCGAACGAGGGCACGCCGACGAGACCACGAACTCAGGTTGACAGGGCCCCCGAGCCTGCCTAACATTCCAGCAGATCTTCGAGGTCTTGACTTTGGGAGGCTTTGCCGTGAAGTATCTCGTTCGCGTCGTAGCGGTTGCAGCTCTGGTTCTTGTGTCGCAGGTCGTTCAGGCAGGCAGCCAACAACCGACGACGGTACCGACTCTCAGCGAAGCTGGGCTCGCGGTGTTCGCCATCAGCCTCGCCGGTGTAGGCGTCGCCCTCATTCGGCGCCGCCGCCGCTGAGTCTCCGGGCCCTCGCCCGGCAGGCGGACGGTTTCGCCGCGTTCCTCGACGGGAAGGTGCGGCGCCTTGCCGAGGTCCTGGCCGGGTTCGTAGCGGCGCTCTGGCTCGTCATACCCCTTCACGAGCTTCTGCATGCCGCTGGGTGCGCCCTCACCGGAGGGAGCGTGCAGCGGCTCGAAATCCAGCCGGTCTGGGGTGGCGCTCTCCTCGCTCGTCTCTTTCCCTGGGTCGTCTCCGGGAGTCGGTACGCCGGGAGACTGTCGGGATTCCATCCCTCGAGCGATTTCTCCTACTTCATCACGGTCCTCCTGCCGCACGCATTCCTCGCGCCGGTGGGGGCCTTCGTCTCGCGGGCCGCGGCGAAGCGGTCCATGCCGTTCCTCTTCGGAGCGGGCCTCCTCGCCGCCGGGCAGCCGATCGCGTCCCTGTTCGGGGACTTCTACGAGATGGCCTCGATCGTGGTGACGGCGCTCGCTCGTGCCGCCGGCGCGGGCTGGGCCGTCGCGCTGCGCGGCGACGACCTCCAGGTGGTTGTGCCGGTGGCGATGCGCCTCGGAACCCTACCGGCATTCGCACTCCTCGCGTGCAATATTGGAGGGGGAGTGGTCCTCGCATGTGGACTCCTGTGGACCTCGGGCGGCGTGGTGCCGTCCGCTCCTCCGACCGGGATCGCCCCACCCGGAAGCGGGTGTTCCCGCCGCGCGTAAAATTGGCGTCGCATTCCGCGCGTACTGAGAACAAGTTGGATCTCATCTCTCAAGACAGAGAACGCGGTTCGCACACCCGACCGACTGCGAAGCCACTTCACTGCGGCTCGTCTCGGCTACGAGAGGGGTGAGGAGCGCCGGCTGTTTCGCTAGCTCCCGAATCCGGAGGCGCTCTGCATCGTCTCGCGGTTCTTCCGCCGCGATCCGGGGGCCGAAGTCGGCTGCCGCCGACTTCACGCTCGTCGGGAAGCAGCCCCCGCCGGGAGATAGGTCTCTCCGTTCATCGGGGCCCGGTCGACGCCGCGGAGGCGGGGCCGTCGCCGGGCACGCCAACCTCCATGTCGTCCACGACGAGCTGCCAGTAGTGACGCGTCGTCAGGACGAGGCGGTCGATCCGGTGGAAGGCCGCATCGAACCGGACCGGCCCCAGGCTGGAGAGGCGAAACTCGTCCTCGGCCACGGCGGCGTCTCCGCGGAAGGCCTGTATCCGGAGTGTCTCGCCCTCGCCGTCCCGCGAGCCGACGCCGAAGCTGGCGCCGAGGAAGTCGAATCCCCCCGCACGCGAGATCGTCGCCGGATGGCCGGAGCTCCCGTAGCCGACGTAACGGCCCGAGGTCACGTTGTTCGTGTAGGCGTCCCCCCCGGTTACCGCGTCGATCGCGTTCAAGTAGAACCAGTCGAGCCTGGCAACGCCGGAAGGAATCTTCGCCATGGGGGTCCCGGTGATCGACTCGAAGTCGATGGTGGTCCGCCGTCCCGGCGGCTTGACGCTCGTTTCCCCGAGGACGATCGTGGAGAGCCTCACCGGCGCGTCCCGGACGACGAATTCTCTCTCGACTCCAGAGTCGGATCCGGCCTTCCGGGCGATCAGCTTCCACGGCCCCGGTTCGGCGGGAATTTCGAAGGTGCCCCCCGGGGCAAGCGGGACGTCCACGGCCTCGCCGCCGGGGCCCCGCGCTGAAAGCGAGACCCCCTCCGGAGGCTCGACGGCACCGGCGTGACCGCGGACCCCGACCCTCCCTCCGAAGACGAGCCGCGGGCGAGACCGAACGGCCGGGGCGGGTTCCGCGACACGAGGTCCGCCGGCGCGCCCGGCAGCTCCTCCAGCGTCGTCCGCTGGCTCGCGTTTCCCGTGGTGAGGACCCATCCCGGGGGGACGTGCACGCTGAAGACGTATTCCCCCGGCTTCCGGAGGACGGCGTTGCGCTCGGAACGGGACATCTCGAAGTTCGCGAAGCCGGCGTCGTTCGAGCGTTCGGTAAAGGTCTTGCCGTCCGGGGTCGTCACCGTGACGACCACCAATGCCATCGGCAGGTCGCCGACGTCGAAAACTCCGTTCCGGTTCCGGTCCCGGAAGACATAGCCCGAGAGGTGGACGCCTCCGTTGTAAGGGGCCGACCAGTCCGCCCGCTGCGGGTAGTCCCCCTTCGGCTGGCTCGACCGCCAGCGCCACCAGCGCCACACGTCGACGAGCGGAAGCGTGGCGCCGACGAGGAAGATCAGCCAGAGGACCTTGTGGTCCCGCCACCAGGCGGGGACGAGTTTCGGGGCCAGAGGCGTGACGCTACTGCTTCCGTCGGGCCCGCGCCATGGCCCACGCGCCCGCCATCGCGAGCCCGCCGGCCAGGGTGGCGAGGCCGAAGCCGTCCAGCGCGGGGACCGCCGCGACGGTCGGTGCGTTGCCGTTGGTGGGCTGGGCGAAGGCCTCCGCGACGCGAAGCAGCAGGGCTGCGGCGACGGTTACCCGGGTGAAGAGCTTCCTCATTTGAACCTCCCGCAGGCCAGAGAGGAAGCGTCCGCGATTCGACGGTTCCGGGACGATCGCCGATCTCTCTGCCACTGTTCCCTTCAAACTACGTCACCTTGAGGGATGCGTCAACCGATG
>JADGQG010000126.1 GCA_017882025.1 Chloroflexota bacterium | reverse complement strand
GAGGAGGCCGTAGATCCGGCCGGGCGCGAGGTCGAAGGTGATGTCGTCCACGGCCCGCAGCGCCCCGAACGACTTGACGAGCCCGAGGGCGCGGATCGCCGGCGGGGACCCGGTGCCCTCCACCTGCGGCGCGGCCTGCAATACCATCGGCCCGTCGCCTTCCCCTGGGTGCGGCCGGAGACCGGCCGTGCAATTCACCGACTGATCAATTCTACGCTTGGGAATTCCGAGTCGACCTGCCGGGCCAGCGTGTCTGTGTCCACCCGTGTGCTCGCGGACGTGAACGATGCGCTCGCGAACTGGCCGGTTCGCGCTCGCGCGAGAGGGCGGGGCCACGGGGGCCACGGTGGTCGCGGGAGCCGCAGTGGTGTCGGTGACGAGGTCGCTGGCCGCCAATAGAGCCGCGTTGGCGCTGCCGCCCACCCATCGCGCCGCGGTGGCATCCTCCGCGCATGAGCCAGATGGCCGCCCGGTACGACCTCCGAGCCCGCTCATACGGGCGGTGCTGGGCACCCGTCCTCGCGCCGTCGGCACTCGCCCTGCTCGAGGTGGTCGAGCCGGTGGTCCGGGCGGCGCCCGCCGCCCGCCTCCTCGACGCGGGGACGGGATCCGGGACGCTGGCGATGGCGGCGACCAGGCGCTGGCCGCTCGTCCGCGTGATCGGGCTGGACGTCTCGGCGGGCATGCTCGTCGTTGCCCGGGCCGCCGCGGATTCCACGCTCGACCGGGCCGAGCTGGCGCGGCTTTCGTTCGTCGAGGGAAGCATCGCCGACCCGGAGGCGGCGGGCCTCGAGCCCGCCTCGATCGACGCGGCAATCTCGTCCTTCGTGCTGCAGCTGGTCCCGGACCGCGCAGCGGCACTCAGCGGGCTGCGGCGCCTGCTCCGGCCGGGCGGCCAGCTCGCGTTCGTGATCTGGGCCGCGGAAGGCAAGCCGTGGGCGATCCAGGCGGCATTCGACGGGGCCCTTGCCGAGACCCTGGCGCGCGCGGGCGTGGCGGCGCCGTCCCCCACGGGTGGGCCACGTGCCGGGCCGATCGGATCCGCGTCCGCAGCCCGCGCCGAGCTGCGCGCGGCCGGCTTCGCGGACGTGGAGGCCTGGGAGCGCGTGCTCCACCACCCGTTCGAGCGGGCGGCGGCTCAGGCGCTCTTCGTCGAGTACGACCGCGCCGCTGATCTCGAGGAGCTCGCGCCGACCGTGCGGGCGGCGGTGCTCGCCGCGTTCGACGCGGCACTGGATCGCTTGCCGGACGCGGCGTTCACCTGGGACGCGCCGCTCGTGGCGGCCCGGGCGGTCCGGTCGCCGGACGAATGACCCCGGCGCTACTCGGCCGCGGCTTCGCCCTCCGCCGGAGCGGCAGGTTCGACCACCTCGGCCTCGGCGCCCGGCTCGACCTCGACGACGCGCGGCGGGAGGACCCGGAAGATCACCTCGTCCGGGTCGTTGAGGATCGTCGCGCCGGCGGGGACCGGCAGGTCGCGGACCGCGATCACCGCATCGAAATCGGCCAGCGTCGTGATGTCCACTTCGATGAGCTTGGGGAGGTGGTCCGGGCGGGCACGGACGCGGACGTGGTCCACCGCGTGGAGGAGCGTCCCGCCATCCTTGGTCACGGCCTCCGACTCGCCGATGCTGTGGACCGCGACATCGACGGTCATGTCCTCGGTCAGGTTCACCCGGAAGAGGTCCACGTGGAGCGGCGTCCGATTGACCCGGTGGAGCTGCACGCCGTTGATGACGACCGGCGTCGTCTTGCCGCCACCGACCTCGAGGTCGATCAGCGCGTTCGCGCCGGCACGCCGGCGGAGCAGCTGGAACTCGTGCGCGTCCACGGAGACGGGCGTCGACTCGCCGTTCCCGAACACGACGGCCGGGATTCGCCCCGCCTTGCGGAGGTGTGAGGTCGCCTTGCCCATCTCCGTACGGGGCAGCGCGGCAAGGGTGGGGCGGTCGGTGCTCACGGTGGGCCTCTCGGTTCGGTCTGGTCGCTTTTCGGGACGGGCGGCGGCGCGGCCGGATGGGGCCGGGCGCCCGGACGAAGAGTGAGGGTACCACGGGCAGAGCCGCGGGCCCCGCCGGTGTACGATCCGGCCGGCATGGCGAGCACTATTCTCATCGTCGAAGACGAGCACGCGGTGGCGCGTGGCATCCAGTACGCCCTCCAGCAGGAGGGCTACGAGGTCACCGTCGCCCGTTCCGGCGAGGAGGGCCTGGAGTTCGCCACGCACCAGGCCCCGGATCTGGTGGTGCTCGACGTCCGCCTGCCGGGCATGGACGGATTCGAGGTCCTCCGCCGGATCCGGGCGGCGGACGGCAAGATGCCCATCCTCGTCCTGACAGCCCGTGACGACGAGGTGGACAAGGTCATCGGCCTGGAGCTGGGTGCGGACGACTACCTGACAAAGCCGTTCGGCCTGCGCGAGCTGATGAGCCGGATCAAGGCGCTCCTCCGGCGGGCCTACGGGGACTTCGCCGATGCCGGCGGCGGGCGCGTCCTGCGCCATGACGACCTCGTGATCGACCTGGAGCGGCGGCGCGTCCAGCGCGCCGGCCGGAAGGTGAACCTGACACCCACCGAGTTTGAGATCCTCCGCCACCTCGCCACTCGTCCCGGACGTGTCTATACCCGGAGCGAGCTGCTGGAGCTCCTGCGCGACTACGAGGCCCTCGACCAGGACGAGAAGACGATCAACGTCCACATCAGCCACCTGCGCGAGAAGATCGAGGACGACCCGTCCGCTCCCGTCTTCGTGCTGACCGTGCGGGGAGTCGGCTACGCCTTCGTCGAGCGCTGACGCGCCGGACGTCGCCGGTCGCGAGGAGGTGCACCGGCCCGGGCCGCGTGCGCGCCTGCACCAGCTCATCCCGCACTCCTTCCGGGCGCGGATCACGATGACGGTCGTAGCGCTCGTGGCAGGCATCCTCCTCGCAGTCTCGGCCATCGTGATCAACAGGCTCGACGCGTATTTCGAGGAGCAGGAGGAAGGCGCGCTCTCGGCCAGGGCGCTGGAGGTCGGAAGCATCGTCGCGGTCGTGGCGGCTCCGGCCTCGGCAGCGGAGCCGGTCATCCAGGCCGGCAACACGCTCAGCGCCGCGGTCGCGGAGCGGATCAGCAGCGATTCGTTCCTGGGGTTCCTGGCGAACGCGGTGGCGAAGGCGGACGTCACCATCGAGATCGGGGGTGCCACCCAGACCGCGGAGGGTGACGTGATCGTGACGGCGGCACCCGGGGGCACGACTACGGCGCCCCTGACCGCGCCGCCGGAGGCCCGCGAGAGCCGTGAGACCCTGCGGGCGATCGCGACCTTCGGACCGGTGCGCAGCCCGCTCGCGCTGCCGTGGGGCGTGCGGGTGACGCTCGCGAACCCGTACACCACGCGGGTGTACACGCTGGCGACGGTCACGACGCTGCTCGCAGTCACAGCGCTCGGAGCCCTCCTTGCGGCGCTCGTGATGGGGGCCCTGATCGCGGGCCGGTTCACGCGTCCCCTGCGGCGCCTCAGCGAGGCGACGCGCCGGTTCGGCGGCGGCGACCTGGCGAACCGCGTCCCGGCCGCGGAGATCGGTGCCGCCTACACGGAGGTGACCGACCTCGCCCGACAGTTCAACCTGATGGCGAGCAGGCTCGAGGAATCCGTGGGCCTGGTCCGGCGTGACCGGGATCGGAGCCGCGAGTTTCTCGCCGACGTGAGCCACGAGCTGCGGACCCCGATCGCGGCGCTGCGGATGAACACGGAGCTCCTGCAGGGGCAGGCCGGGGAGGAAGCGACGACACGACGCGAATTCCTCGAGTCGAGCCGCGTCCAGCTCGAGCGCCTCGACTGGCTGGCACAGAACCTGCTGGAGCTCTCGAAGCTCGAGTCGGGGCTGCTCGCCCTGGACCTGCGCCCGGACGACCTCCGGACGACGGTGGAGTCGGCCGTGGAGCAGGCGGATGCGTCCGCTCGCCGGCGCGGCGTGGACCTGGCCATGGATCTCCCGGAATCCCCGCTCCGAGTCCGCCACGATCCGCAACGAATCGGACAGGTGGTCGGGAACCTGGTCGGCAACGCCCTCAAGTTCACGCCGCGCGGCGGTCGAGTCCGGGTCACGCTCCGGCCCCACCGCGACGGTGCACAGCTGGAGGTGGCGGATACCGGTGTCGGGATCGACGCGGCGGAGCTGCCCCACATCTTCGAGCGTTTCTACCGGGGCTCCAGCGCGAACGAGGCGCGCAGCAGCGGGAGCGGCCTGGGCCTTGCGATCGTGAAGTCGATCGTGGACATGCACGCCGGCCGGATCAACGTGGAGAGCCGCGTGGGCCAGGGATCCACGTTCAGGGTGGTCCTGGTCCGCGACCCGCGCGGCGTCGCCGCTCCGGCGGCCAGCCCGTCGATACCCCCGGCGGAGGCGTCCGTGGCGTCGGGGCTCGACGATGTGGCGAATTCTTCATAGACGCCGCACTCGCGCCTGAACCCGCCGCTGCCACGATGCGGGCATCCGCTCGGCCACCTCGCGTACCACCCAACCTGGAGCCATCCCCACCCATGAGCGACCCGTTCGACAGGACCCCCGATACGATTCCGGCCGCACCCGGGCCCGACCCGTGGGGCGCCCCGAAAGCGCCCACGGAACCGGTCAACTTTGCGCCGGCAACGGACCGACGGCCGGCATGGGCCGCGACCGAGGTCGACGCCGAGCAGGCGGCTCGGCCCACGCCCGAGCGCTGGTTCGAACCGGCGCACGAAGAGGCGGCGGCCGGCGCGGGGATCCCGCCGAAGCCCGCCGGCGCGCCACGCGGCGGGGGGCGTGTCCGCAGCGGCCTCGTTGGGGTCATCGTGGCCGCGTCGCTGGTCTCCGCGACGCTCGCCTCCGTTGGGACGTACGGGCTCCTCCGCGTGTCCGGATCGCTCGACAAGCCGACGCCGTCGCCGGTCGCCGTCCAGGCGCAGACCGTCACCGCGCCGCAGCCCGTCTTGATCGATGAGCAGTCGGCGATCACGACCGCGGCCGCCAAAGTCTCGCCGGCGATCGTGACGATCACCGAGTCCGGCGCGGCACAGAACCCGAGCGACCCGTTTGGTCAGATCCCGTCCACCGGCATCGGGTCTGGCGTGATCTTCGATTCGAACGGCTGGATCGTCACGAACAAGCATGTCGTGGCAGGCAGCACCACGCTCCAGGTCGCGCTCCAGGACGGCCGGCAGTCCAGCGGCACGATCTACGGGATCGACACCCTGACGGACCTTGCGATCGTGAAGGTCAACGCCACCGGCCTGCCGGCCGCGCCGATCGGGAACTCTTCTGCGGCGAAGGTCGGCCAGCTGGCGATCGCGATCGGCAGCCCGCTGGGCACGTATACGAACTCGGTGACCGCGGGGATCATCTCCGCGTTCGGCCGCACGATCCAGGTGCAGGACGGCACCCAGCTCCGGAACCTGATCCAGACGGACGCGGCGATCAATCCAGGCAACTCGGGCGGCGCCCTGCTCGACGCGGCCGGAAACGTGGTCGGGATCAACTCGGCCGTGGCCCAGACTGCCGAGGGGATCGGCTTCGCCATCCCGATCAACATTGCCAAGCCGATCATGCAGCAGGCGCTCGCTGGGCAGAAGCTGGCCCGCCC
>JADGQG010000125.1 GCA_017882025.1 Chloroflexota bacterium | reverse complement strand
CGATCACGTCGTCCTCGATCTGGCGATAGAGGGCGGCCTCATCGATCGAGGGGGCCGGGCTCGGGCTCGCCGGAGCCGCGCTGGGGCCGGCCGCGGAGGACCGGATGGCGGAGGGGGTTGTCGATGGCGTCGGCGACGGCGACGGGCCGGGCGATCCGCAGCCGGTCGCGAAGACGCCCACGACCACGACCGCGGCCAGGGTGCGCGCCGATGCCGCAACTCGTGACGCGATCCGCGACGCAAGCTCGCGCAGTGGAGCGGGCTCGGGACCGGAGGTACGCTCGGAAAGCGTCGGGCGTGGCATGGCCGGGATTGTCGCATGAGCCCTCGAGGTAGCGGTTTCTTCATCGTCTGCCGTCTTGGGGATTCACCCAGGCTGCGTAGTCTTCGGATCAAGGAACTGCGGAACGAAACCCTCCGAACCGTCAGGTCCTTCCTCCCTCCCTCCGACCGGGGGCGCCGATTGGGCAGGCGCCTCCGGTCCTCCTTTTCCGGGAGGTCTCGACGGCGCCGGCACGGCCGAACCGGGCGTGCAGCACGCACCCACCGAGCGCGCAGCACGTCATCCCGCCGGGCGCAACGCCCGGTAAGCGCCACGTGGCAGAATCCCCCCATGGAATTGCAGTGGTTCGGACGCACGTGCGTCCGCCTCAAGGGCAGGGACGCCGTCGTCGTCGCCGACGCGTATCAGGCCATCGTCGGGCCAACCGGGCGCGGCATCACCGGCGATATCGTCACCTTCAGCCACCCGGACGATGATCCGCTGCCGCGCGCGAAAGGCGTTGCGACGAGAGACGGCGGGATCTACCTCCCCACCAGTCTGGAGGGGGCATTCGTGCTGGAGGGGCCCGGAGAGTACGAGTTTAAGCACGTCCTCGTTACCGGTGTCCGGACCTTTCGGGACGACAGGCGCGGGGCGGACCGCGGACGGAACGTCACCTTCGCGGTGGAGCTCGATGGCATCCGGATCGCTCACCTGGGGGACATCGCCCACATCCTGACCGAGGAGAAGATCGGCGAGATCGGCCCGGTGGACGTGGCCTGCGTGCCGATTGGCGGACAGCTGAGCGCGACGCGCGCGGCGGAGGTCATCGCCCAGCTGGACCCGAAGATCGTCGTGCCGATGCCGGTCTGCGAGGACGAGCGCGACTGCGACGAGGCGCTCGCGAAGTTCTTCCACGAGATGGGCGCCAAGGATGCGACGCCGCAGCCGAAGCTGACGATCAGCCCGAGCAGCATCCCCGACGAGACGACGACCGTGCTGCTGGAGTCTCGCGGCAAGGTCTAGCGAGTCGCGCGACCCTCGATCGCCCAGCCGCGAGCTGGGACCGCACGGCCACCCGCCACGACCAGCTTCCCGCCGGCGAGGACCACCCGGACCAGGTCCGCGCCCGCCCAGTACGGCAGCTGCGCGTGGGTCGGCACGTCCCACACGACGAGGTCCGCGCGACGGCCCGCCTCCAGCGTGCCGCGGTCCCCAAGCCCAAGGGCCGCGGCCGCGTTGACGGTCGTCGCGACGAGCACCTCCGACGGCGTCAACCCCAGGCGGAGCATTGCCACGGACATGGCCAGCGGCAGGCTGGGGACGGGGGACGTCCCGGGGTTGAAGTCCGTGCCGATCGCAACCGGGACGCCCGCCTGGATCAGGTCGCGCGCAGGCTCGCGAAGCTCCAGGCCCAGGAACCACGGGACAGTGGGCAGGAGGACGGCGACGACCGGGCGCGCGCTCGCCGCCGCTGCAGCTGCCAGGGCGGCGATCCCCGCCGGCGACGGGCAGCCCAGGTGATCCGCGGACAGCGCGCCGAGCTCGGCCGCGAGCTCCGCGGCGCCGGATGGCGCCAGCTCGTCCGCGTGCAGGCGGATCTCCAGCCCCCGCTCGCGTGCGGCCTGCAGGATCCGCCGAGCCTGGTCGGGCGAGAAGACCCCCGCCTCGCAGAAGACGTCCACGGACCGCGCGAGCCCCTGGGCCGCCACGGCGGGGAGCTGGTCGTGAATGACTGCGCGGACGTATGCCTCCGCCGCGGCAGTAGCGTCCGGATGGGCAGCCCGGACTTCGGCCGGGACCGCGTGCGCACCCAGGTACGTGGGGATCACGTCCACGGGGCCCTCCGTGGCCAGCCGCCCGGCGATGGCCAGCAGCCGCAACTCGGTCGGCGTGTCTAGGCCGTAGCCGGACTTCGCCTCGACCGTCGTGGCGCCGTGGCGGAGCATCTCGTCCAGCCAGCGACGCCCGCGCGCAAGAAGCTGCGCGTCGGATGCGGCGCGCGTCGCGGCGACCGTGGCAAGGATCCCACCGCCGGCCGCCAGGATCTCCAGGTAGCTCGCGCCCCGCTGCCGGAGCACAACCTCGCCCTCCCGGCTCCCGGCGAAGAGCAGGTGCGTGTGCGGGTCCACGAGACCCGGCGTGACGGTGCCGCCGGTCGCGTCGATGACGTCACACGCGTCCGGCGCGGCGCCGATCTCCGCGAGGGCGGCCGCGAGCGCCTCGCGCGCCTCCGCTTCAACGGCAACGGCCACGATCCGCCCGTGGAGGCACGCCACCGCGGTCCCGGGAGGGGCGATGGCCGGCTCGTCCTGTGCCCCACCGCGGCGCAGCCCGCCGGCGAGCGTCGCGACCTCGGCTGCGCCGGTGACCAGGAGCCCGCGAGGCGGACGGGAGGCAGCGCCCGGCGAACCGTCGCGGGTCGCGCCCTGGCGCACCTTGAGGCTCACCGGGGCACCCTCACGCCCCGACGTACTCGTCTGCCGCCGCTCGAAGCCGCAGCTCGAGCGCCTGCAGCGGCGACGCGTCCCGCAGGCAGAGGAACGCCCCGGCGGCCAGCACGCGCTCCTCGTCGCTGGCGGCGGCCGGGGCACCCGCGTGGTCCGCGACGTCGAGGAGCGCCGCCAGGGGTACCAGGCCGATGAGCTCTGACTCGCGGAGCCCCACGCCGTCGGCCGCTGCCTCCTCGGCCACGGCCTCCCAGGCGCGCCAGATCGGCGTGGTCACGAAGTTCAGCAGGTTCATCGAGACCTGGGCACAGCCCAGCTCCTGGATCCAGAAGCCCTTGGCCTGGACGGCGGGAAGGCCGCCGGACGACTCGCGGACCCGGTGCGCGATCCGCTTCGCGAGGTCGAGGTCGCTCGAATCGAGGTTGATGTTCCAGGCGATGAGGAACGGCCGTGCCCCGACCGCCGTCGCGCCGCCGCGCGGATGCATCCGCGTCGGACCGAAGTCCGGCTCGCGCCCCGAGGTCGCGATCTCCGCGCCGAGCCCCTCGTACTGGCCGCGGCGCACGTCCGCCAGCCGGACCCGGTCCGGCCGCGTGGCTGCCGCGGCGTACAGGTAGACCGGGAGGTCGAAGCGCTCGGCGATCCGGCGCCCGAAGTCCCGCGCGTAGCCGACGCACGCCTCCAGCGTCGTCTCCCCCAGCGGCACGAACGGGATGACGTCCACGGCGCCGATCCGCGGGTGCTCGCCGGACTGCGTGCGCATATCGATCTCCTCGAGCGCGCGCGCCACCAGCCGCTCCAGCGCGTCGCTCACGGCGGCGACCTCGCCCGCGACCGTGAAGACGCTCCGGTTGTGCGCGGCGTCGCTCGTGCGGTCCAGGAGCTGCGCGCCGGGAACCGACTCCAGGGCCGCGGCAAGGCGGTCGACGACATCCGGCCGGCGGCCCTCGGAGACGTTCGGCACGGATTCGACGAGGCGCATGTCGGGTATCGTGGCACACCATTGACACCCGAACGAGACCCTGACCCCTCCGCCGACGCGCGGCCCACGCCGCGCCCGGCCCTGCTCCGCCAGCCCGACTTCCTGAAGCTGTGGACCGCCGAGACCGTCTCCCAGCTCGGGACGCAGGTGACCGGGCTCGCGATCCCGTTCGTGGCGATCGAGCTGCTCAACGCCTCCACGTTCGAGGTTGGCCTCCTCAACGTGGTGGACTTCCTGCCGTTCCTCTTGATCGGCCTCGTGGCGGGCGTGTGGGTGGACCGGCTCCGGCGCCGCCCGATCCTCATCGTCGGCGACCTGGGGCGCGCGCTGCTGCTCGCGACGATCCCGCTCGCGTACGCACTGAACGCGCTGACGATCCTCCAGCTCTACTGCGTCGGGTTCCTGGTCGGGTCGCTGACCGTCTTCTTCGACGTCGCCTACCAGAGCTACCTGCCGAGCCTGGTCGGGCGCGAGCACCTGGTCGACGGCAACGGCAAGCTCGAGATCAGCCGGTCCGCAGCCGCGGTCCTGGGTCCCGGGTTCGCCGGGCTCTTGATCGGCATCGTGAAGGCACCGTTCGCGATCCTCGTCGATGCCGCGTCGTATCTCGGGTCGGCGTTCTTCGTCTTCCTCATCCGCCGGCCCGAACCAGTGCCGGAGCGCCACGACGAGGGCGCGAAAGGGCCGCCGCCCGGAATGCGCGCCGAGATCGGCGAGGGGCTGCGGTATGTGGTCGGCCACCGTTTCCTGCGGAGCATCGCCGCATGCACCGCGTCAGCGAACTTCCTCGGCAACATGGCTTACGCGGTCCTCATGGTCTTCGCACTGCGAGACATGGACATGGGCATCGAAGCCGTCGGACTCGCGTTCTCGATCGGGGCGATCGGTGCGCTGGCGGGCGCGCTGCTTGCAGCGCGGATCGCGGTCAGGCTCGGTGTTGGTCGCACGATCGTCATCGCAGCCGCGCTCGGCGATCCGCCGCTGGTCCTGTTCGCGCTCGTGCCGGCCACGGCCCCGATTGCGCTCAAGGTCGGCCTGCTCGCGCTGTTCGGCGTGTCGAGTGGCTTCGGGGTGGTCGTCTACAACGTCAACCAGGTGAGCCTGCGCCAGGCGATCACGCCGACGCGCCTGCAGGGACGGATGAACGCCTCCATGCGCTGGTTCGTCTGGGGGACCATTCCCATCGGTGCCCTGCTGGGTGGCACGCTCGGGACGCTGATCGGGACGCGGGCAACGCTGCTCATCGCGGCAATCGGCGGCTCGCTCACGTTCCTGCTCGTGCTCCTCAGCCCGGTGCGGGCGATCCGGGAGATGCCGCCGGCGGCGGCCTATGCGCCGTCCGCGGAGGATTGCCTGCCGACGTAGGGCGCGCCTCGCCGCCTATCGTCCGCCGTCCTGCATGGGGACCCGCACGCCACGCTCCCGGGCGACGTCGATCGCGCGCTCGTAGCCGGCGTCGACGTGGCGGATCACGCCCATCCCCGGGTCGGTCGTGAGGACGCGCTCCAGCTTCTGTGCCGCGAGGTCCGTCCCGTCCGCCACGACCACCATCCCCGCGTGCTGGCTGTACCCGATCCCCACGCCGCCGCCGTGGTGGATGCTCACCCACGTCGCGCCCGCAGCCGTGTTCACCAGGGCGTTCAGGAGCGGCCAGTCCGCGACCGCGTCCGTGCCGTCCCGCATCCCCTCGGTCTCGCGGTTCGGTGACGCCACGGAGCCCGAGTCCAGGTGGTCGCGGCCGATGACGATCGGCGCCTTCACCTCGCCCCTTCGCACCAGCTCGTTGAACGCGAGGCCTGCCTTGGCTCGCTCACCGTAGCCCAGCCAGCAGATCCGGGCCGGCAGCCCCTGGAACGGGACCTTCGCCTGCGCCATCTCGATCCAGCGCCGCAGGCCAGCGTCGTCCGGGAAG
>JADGQG010000025.1 GCA_017882025.1 Chloroflexota bacterium | reverse complement strand
CCCACGCCCACGCCGACACCCACGCCCACGCCGACACCCACGCCCACGCCGACACCCACGCCCACGCCGACACCGATTACCGCCGTCTCGATCGCCGCGGCCCGCGTGGTGCCCGACGGGACGTCCGTCACGGTCGAAGGAGTCCTGTCGACCCCGCTCGGCCTCCTCGAGGCTGGTCGCGGCGGGTTCCTGCAGGACGCCACCGCGGGAATCGCGATCTACGCGGCATCTGCCGCCGATCCGATGGCGGCCGGTTCGCTGATCCGCGTGGCCGGCGTCGTCGATGACCGCTACGGCGAGCGCACCATCCGACTTGTGGGCCCGCCGACGCTGCTGGCCGTCGGCCCAGTCCCGCTCGCGAAGGGGGCGACGACCGGCGCCGCGGTCGAGCCGCTCGAGGGCCTGCGCCTCCGGGTCCACGGCACGGTGGTCGACGCACCGACGATCCTCACCGACGGTCCGGCGGTCACGCTCGATGACGGGTCCGGCCCCCTTCGCATCATCTTCGCCGGGAGCGCGGGCGCGTTCGTGCCGGTCCGAGGCAGTCTCGTCTCGGTCGCGGGTTCGCTCGGGCAGCGCGACTCCTCGGGGACGGGCACGGCCGGGTATCGCCTGTTCGTCGTCGACTCGACCGACCTGATCGAGGAGCCGGCGCCGTCGCCCTCGCCGAGTCCTGCCCCGACGCCCACGCCGTCGCCGTCGCTGAGCCCTGCGCCGTCACCGAGCCATGCGCCATCGCCAACGCCGTCGCCGGCACCTGCCCCGTCGCCCACGCCGGCACCGACCGGCGAGCCCTCGACGATCGCGGTCGCGCACGGCGCGGCGATCGGGACCACGGTACGCATTCGCGGCGTCGTCAGCGCCGAGCCCGGACGGGTGGGGCTCCCACCGCTTGGCGTCGTCGCCGACGCGAGCGGCGGCATCTTCGTCCGGTTCCCCGACGGCGTGGCGCCGGCCCGCGGAGCGCTCCTGGATGTTGTCGGTCGCCTTGCCGACCCTTATGGACAGCTGGAGATCCGGCCGGAGGCCGATGGCGTCCGGCTCATCAGCGCGGCCGCGCTCGCCGACCCGCTGCCGATCGGGGCCGCATCCCTCGGCGAGCTCGTGGAGGCCCGCCTCGTCACGCTCGACGCGACGCTCGACGCTGCCATCGTCCGCGAGCCGGGCGGCGACCTCGTGCTGAGCCTGCTCGACGCGACCGGCGCGCCGTTTCGCGCTCGCGCAACGCGCGCGAGCGGACTCGAGCCGAAGGTTGCGGGGCGCGGCGATCGGCTGCGCCTCGTCGGCATCGTCGGGCAGCGGGCGTCCGCTCGCGGGAAGCTCGATGGCTATCGTCTCTGGCTGCGCGACGTGGGCGACGTGACGCGGCTCGCCGGCGCCCCGCCGAGCCCGACGCTGATGCCATCACCTGGGACGACGCAGCGGCCGCCCGGGGCGTCGGATCCACCCGTCGCGACGATCGCGGCCGCACTCGGCCTCGGGAGCGGAAGCGTCGCGGTCGAGGGAACCGTCAGCGTGTCGAGCACGCTCCTCGACGCGACGGGCCGCCGCTCGGTGGTCCAGGACGCGACGGCTGCCGTCGAGTTTCTGGTTCCCCTCAACGCGTCCACGCCGCGCCCCGGAGACCGCGTTCGCATCGTCGGAACGCTCGGCCGCGCATACGGCGCACCGCGGATCACCGCCGCAACGCTCATCATCCTCGGGCACGCGGCAGAGCCGGTTCCAACTGCGCTGGCCGGCCCGCCGTCGACCGCGCTGGAGTGGCGCCTCGTCGCGATCGAGGGCACCGTCGCCGACCAGCGCCGCCTCGGGGATCGCTGGCGCGCGGAGCTCGGTGTCGTCGGCGGGTCGGTTCCGGTTGCCGGGCTGCCGGGCGCCGCGATCCCGGCATCAGCGCTGGCCGAGGGAAGCCGGGTCCGCATCGTCGGAATCCTGCTCCGCCCGAACCCGGCTGCGACGGACCAGCACTTCGTCATCGTCCCGCGTTCGCCCGCCGACATCCAGGTCCTGGCCCGCGCAACCGGCTCGACGGGAACGGCCCGACCCGGTGCCGGGGCGAGCGGGCCGGGCACGTCCGCCACGTCCGGGGAGCTCGGTTGGGGCGGAGCAACAGGTGGCACGACCGCACCCGTGTCGGCGGACGCCGCGGGCCTCGCCCGCCTCGCCGGCCGCTCCGTCCGCGTCGGCGGCCTCGTGGTGGCGGTGGACGCGATGGGGCTCGTTCTCGACGACGGGACCGGGAGCGCGCGACTCGATCTCGTCGGTGATGCACGTGCGCTGCTGCCGCTGATTGGACCCGGTGACGCCATCGGCGCTGTCGGCGTCGTCCAGGCCGGGACGCCGCCGACGATCCGGGTGACTGACGCGGCCGACCTCGTGCGGCTCGGTGAACTCGGGGAGGAACTCCCGCTCTCGGACGAAGTCGTCCCGGCCGATGGCACGGAGGTGCTCCCATCGGACGACTCGAGGGCACCTTCGTCGTCGGCGATGGTCACGGCGGGTGGAGGCGATGCTCCGTTTGCGCCGATGACGGCCGGGGCCGGCTCGATCGGTGCGCTCGCTACCGCCGGGGCGATGCTCGTGGTGGTCCGTCGACGCCGGGATCGGCGCATCGTCCGGGCGCGCATCGCGCGACGCATCGCCGAGATCGGTGCCCCGTTCAGTGCCGCATCGACGCCGGAACAGGTCGCGGTCGCCGGCGATCCCGGGTCGCCGAGCACGTCATCCGGCCCGATCGCGCGGGAATCGGCTTGACGCTCCGATGCGGCGCGGACTACCGTTGCGCGAGTTCGCGCCGCCTCGGATCTGTTGGGTTCGACGAATCCGCACCAGATGGCTGCGCCGAACCTGTATCGATCGTAACGGACGAGCGCCGGGCGAGGGGCCCGACGACGTCCACCGTGACGAAAGGGAGGCTCCCGGAGTGGCCGAGGCGTACTGCGTAAAGTGCAAGGCAAAGCGCGACATGAAAGACGCACAGAAGATCACGATGAAGAACGGTAAGCCCGCTACCCAGGGCACCTGCCCGGTTTGCGGCACGAAGATGTTCCGCATCGGCGGCTGACCGCACCTCGCGCAATCGATCGAGCCTTCGCCGGCGACGGCGGGGGCTCGATCGATTTCCGGGCGCAACGGGATCGGCACCGCACGGGCCGCCCTGGTCGCACGGCATGGACTCGCACGGGCCGCCCTGGACGGGCCGCCCTCCCCGCGGTCCCGTCCGCGTCCGCGACCGCGACCGCGACCGATTCGGCCCGCGACTCCCGGGTTCCCGCAGCGCTGCGGGCCGTTCGGACCGTGATGGCGGGACGGTCGGCCCGACGGACCGGCACGGGACCCTTGGTAGAATGCGCGTGGTTCCCGCCGCACCCACGAGGTCCAGTGTCCCCACGGCCCATTCTCGCCCGCGGAGTCGGCAGCGCGCCGCCATGCGCCGCGACTGATCGCTCGGCCCGCTCTGTTGCCAATGCCGGCCGAAGCGGGGCGCTCCGGCTCCGCGGGGCGCGCGCCACGGGTGCCTCGCGCATCGGCGCGGCGCCTCCACCCCTGCGTCCTCATGCATCCCACCCGGCTGCGCACGTCGCGGCCGGGTTCAACCGATCCATCTAGCCGCACAGCGGAGGTTCAACTCATGTCCGTACGCGTGGGCATCAACGGGTTCGGTCGCATCGGCCGGCAGTCCCTCAAGGCGCTCATCGAGCGCGCCCCCGACATCGAAGTGGTGGCGGTCAACGACATCGTCGACGTCCCGACGAACGCGCTCCTTTTCAAGCATGATTCCACCTACGGCGCCTTCGCGGGGACCGTGGAGCATACCGACGACGCGATCATCGTCGACGGCCACGAGATCAAGGTTCTCCAGGTCGCCGATCCGTCGCAGCTGCCGTGGAAGGCGCTCGGTGTCGACATCGTCATCGAGTCGACGGGCCGCTTCACGGATGCCGACAAGGCACGCGTGCACATCGACGCCGGCGCGAAGAAAGTGCTGATCAGCGCCCCGGCCAAGAAGGAGGACGTGACCATCGTCCTCGGCGTCAACGACGCGGCCTACGACCCGGCCAAGCACCACATCATCAGCAACGCGAGCTGCACAACGAACTGCCTTGCCCCGGCGGCCAAGGTCGTCCACGACGGATGGACCATCCGGCGCGGCCTCATGAACACGATCCACTCGTACACGAACGACCAGAAGATCCTGGACGTCGCCCACAAGGACCCGCGTCGTGCCCGCGCCGCCGCCCTGAACATCATCCCGACGACGACCGGCGCCGCGAAGGCCCTCGCGCTCGTCATCCCGGACCTCAAGGGCAAGTTCGACGGCTTCAGCCTCCGTGTCCCCACCCCGACCGTCTCCGTCGTCGACTTCACCGCCGAGCTCGAGCGCGAGACGACCGTCGAGGAGCTCAACGCGGCCTTCCGGGCCGCCGCGGCCGGCCCCATGAAGGGCATCCTCGGCGTCAGCGACGAGCCGCTCGTGAGCTCCGACTTCCGCGGCGACACGCGGTCCTCGATCATCGACAGCGCATGCACGATGGTCCTGGGCGGTAACTTCGTGAAGGTCATCGCGTGGTACGACAACGAGTGGGGCTACAGCTGCCGCGTCGCGGACCTCGTCAAGATCATCGCCGAGCGGCTCTGATCGCCGGCGCGATCAGCCTGCTCCGCAACCCCCGCTAGCAGAGGCAGCAGCCTGCCATGGACAAGCGATCGGTTCGCGACCTCGACGCGTCGGGCAAGCGAGTCTTCGTCCGCGTCGACTTCAACGTGCCGCTCAAGGATGGGCAGGTCACCGACGACACCCGGATCCGGGCGGCCATCCCCACGATCAAGTACCTGATGGACCAGGGCGCCAGGGTGATCCTTGCGAGTCACCTCGGCCGGCCTGACGGCAAGGTCCAGGACGGCCTCCGGCTTCGCCCGGTAGCCGAGCGGCTCTCAGCCCTTCTCCGCGTCAATGTCCCCTGCACCGGCGACGCGCTGGGACAGGGGACGGAAGATGCCGTCCGCCGGCTCAAGCCGGGCGAGGTCCTCCTGCTCGAGAACCTCCGCTTCCACCCGGAAGAGGAGAAGAACGATCCGGGGTTCGCCAAGGCGCTCGCGTCGTACGCGGACGTCTACGTGAACGACGCGTTCGGGACCGCCCACCGGGCGCATGCGTCGACGTACGGCGTCGCGCAGATCCTCCCGGCGTACGCCGGCTTCCTGATGGAGAAGGAGATCACGTACCTGTCCCGCCTCGTCGAGGATCCGGAGCGGCCCTATGCCGCGATCATCGGCGGCGCGAAGGTCTCGGACAAGATGAAGGTCCTCGTCCATCTCCTCGAGAAGGTGGACATCCTCATCGTCGGCGGCGGAATGGCGAACACGTTCCTGCTCGCCCAGGGCAAAGCCGTCGGCAAGAGCCTCGCCGAGCCCGATCGCGTCGAGGACGCGCAGCGGATCATGGCGGCGGCCGAGGAAGCCGGCGTCAAGCTGATCCTCCCCGTCGACGTGGTGATCGCCAAAGAGGTCACCCAGGGCTCGGAGTACAAGACCCTCTCGACCGAGAAGCTCCCCGCGAGCTGGCACATCGTCGACGTAGGCAAGGCCTCGCTGGCGGTGATGGCGGCAGCCCTCGATGGCGCAAAGACGATCTTCTGGAACGGCCCGCTCGGCGTCTTCGAGATCCCGGCCTTCTCGACCGGCACGAAGGCGATGGCGAACCTCCTCGCGGAGATGGCCGAGCATGGTGCGACCGTGGTGGTGGGCGGCGGCGACTCTGTCGCGGCCGTCACCCAGCAGGGCCTCGCCTCCAAGATGACCCACATCAGCACGGGCGGCGGGGCGTCGCTCGAGCTGCTCGAAGGGCGGACGCTGCCCGGCATCGCGATCCTCCCGGACCGTGATCTCGCCGGCGCCGCCGGGAGTGCATCGTGAACACCGAGATCGAGCTCATCGAAGCGCGCGAGATCCTTGATTCCCGGGGCAACCCGACGATCGAAGTCGACGTCGTCCTCGCCGACGGCTCCGTCGGTCGGGCCGGCGTGCCATCCGGTGCCTCGACCGGCGTCCACGAGGCGGTCGAGCTCCGCGACGGCGACAAGGCTCGCTTCGGCGGCAAGGGCGTCCTCAAGGCGGTCGCAAACGTCCGTGAGACCATCGCGCCGGCCATGCTGGGCGCGGACGCAGCCGACCAGCCCGGCATCGACGCTGCGCTGATCGATCTCGACGGCACCCCGAACAAGGGGAACCTGGGCGCCAACGCCATCCTCGGCGTCAGCCTCGCCTGTGCCCACGCGGCCGCCGCGGCGCACGACCTGCCGCTCTATCGCTACCTCGGCGGTGCCGGCGCGCGGATCATGCCAGTCCCGTTCTTCAACATCCTCAACGGTGGCAAGCACGCCGTGAACTCCACCGACTTCCAGGAGTTCATGATCGCGCCGATCGGCCGACCGACCTTCGCGGAAGCCTTCCGGGCCGGCGCGGAGGTTTTCCACGCCCTCAAAGGGATCCTCCATGACGGCGGCTTCTCGGTCGGTCAGGGCGACGAGGGCGGCTTCGCCCCGTCGCTCCCATCGAACGAGGCGGCAGTCGAGGTGATCCTCCGGGCGATCGAGAAGGCCGGCTATCGGCCCGGCGAAGACGTCGCGATCGCGCTGGACCCGGCGACCAGCTCCATCCTCGTCGAGGGGACGGGCGTCGAGGGCGTGACGGGCCGATATCTCCTGGAGCGCGAGGGCAGGACCCTCGACTCCGGCGAGATGGTCGACCTGTGGGAGGGCTGGATCGCCAAGTACCCGATCGTCTCGCTCGAGGACGGCCTCGGCGAGGACGACTGGGCCGGCTGGTGCGAGCTGACCGCCCGCCTCGGGAGCAAGGTCCAGCTCGTCGGCGATGACATCGTGGTGACGAACCCGGCGATCATCGCCCGCGCGATCGAAGAGAAGGCGATGAACTCGGTCCTGATCAAGCTCAACCAGATCGGGACCCTCACCGAGACGATCGCCGCGATCGAGATGGCGCGCCGGGCCGGCTGGACCTGCCAGGTCAGCCACCGCTCCGGCGAGACGGAGGACACCACGATCGCCGACTTCGTCGTGGCGATGGGGACGGGTCAGATCAAGACCGGCGCTCCGTCGCGCTCGGAGCGCGTCGCGAAGTACAACCGGCTTCTCCGGATCGAGGAGGAGCTGGGTGACGGCGCCCGATACCTTGGCCGCCAGGCGCTGGCAGGCGCGCTCCCGGTTCGCCCGTGACGTTGGCGTTCCTCGCGGCCCCGGCCGGCTTGCCGGCCGGGGCCGCCCGTTTCCAGGGCGCGGTCGTCGATCGCTGCGCCGGCCGGGCGCCCGCGTGAGTCGCTTCGTGGACCGCGGCGCGATCTTCGCCGGATGGGTCGGCGTCGGGATGGCGATGACGATCGCCGTCAGCTTCCTGCTGGTGATTCCCATCGAACCCGTCTTCTGGCTGATGTCGCCGCTGGCCGGCCTCCTGATCGGCTACTACGCCAACGCGCGGGCGGACCGGCGAGCCGGCCCCTGGCGACGAATCCTCCTCAACGGGATCTTCGCGTCGCTCCTCACCGCGGTCACGCTCGCGGTCCTCTTCATGGGCACAAAGGCGATCTTCTTCTTCGCCGACGACGGCTACCGCGATGCGAGCCAGGGCGGTCCGATCGCCGGCTGCGTTTCCGGTCCGGACTGCGTCTACCAGCGCTACCTCGCCGAGGACGGCAAGGCCGCGCAATTCGCGCAGCTCGGGATCACCGACGTCGCGTCGTTCACGGCGTTCTACTGGCGCGAGCAGCTCGGGACTACGGGGACGGTGACCATCCTCTGTTGTGCCGGTGGCGTGTTCGGCGCCGCGATGTACGGGTTCGCGCGACCGAAGGCCCAGCGTCCGGCCGCCGCGCCGGGAGCCCCGACCGCCTGACGTCGGCCGGACCAGCCCATGTGCGGGGTCCGTGCACGGGCCACGAGCCGCGGGCGACCTCTCGACGGCGCCTGCCCCGGATTCGTTCGACCCCGGGCGACGCGCCCGGGGTCGAAGAGTGGTGCGGTGGGAGTGGCGTCGGCCTGCCCGGCGCCGTGCGACCTAGTCGGCCTTCTTCTTCGGCGCGGCCTTGGCCTTTGCGGATGCCTTGGCGGCGGGTGCCTCCGCGGCGGGTGATTTGGGCTTCGGCGTGGCCTTGGCCTTCGGCGTGGCCTTGGCCTTCGGCGTGGCCTTGGCCTTCGGCGTGGCCTTGGCCGGGGTCTTCGGCTTCGTGGCGGCCTTCGCCGCCGCAGCAGCCTTGGGCGCGGCCTTCGTGGCCGGCTTCTCCGCCGGAGCGGTAGCGGCCTTCGACGCGACGCGTCCGCGGGCCCTGGGAGTCGTGACCGGCACTGCGGGCGCTGCCTTCGTCGTCTCGACATCGGCCCGGCCGGCGCGGGCGATTGCCGCCTTTGCCTTACCGGCCGCCGTCTGGGCGCCCTTCGCCTTCTCCGCCTTGCCGGCCGCGATGCGGGCCTTGGCGGCCTTCGCCGCGGCCGCCGCGCCCGTGGTCTTGGTGATCTTCGCGGCCGTCTGGACGGTCGCGCCGCCGACCGCCGCCGACACCTTCCTGGCCAGGCGCGACTTGCGACGCGCCGCCGTGTTCGGGTGGATGGCGCCGACCTTGGCCGCCTTGTCGAGCGCGCTCATGGCCTCGGCAAGCGTGACGGTCGCGTCACCCTCCGCCTGGCCGGTCGCGATCCTGAGGGTTTTCGTGACGAGGGTCTTGGCCTTCGTGCGTCGCGGGGCGTTGATCGCCTCGCGACGCTCGGCCTGACGGACCCGCTTCAACCCGGACGGCGTCCGTGCGCCGGTCCAGCCGCGGGGCGAGTGAGCCACTGGCGTTCTGTCCTCGGGTGGGGAAGGATTGTCCTGGAATCGGGTGCGGCGCAGCGGGAGAGAACACCGCGACGGCGCGACCGCGAATGGTACCAGACGCGCCGGCGGGCGGCCAGCCAACGGCCCGGGACCGGCTCGCCTGTTCCGTTCGCGCGGCCCACGGGGTCCGTTACACTCGCCTCCCGATGTCGATCCCCCAGTCACGCCTGCGCAACTTCTCGATCATCGCCCATATCGATCACGGCAAGTCGACGCTCGCGGATCGACTCCTCGAGCGGACCCACACGATCGATCCGCGGCAGATGACCAGCCAGGTCCTCGATTCGATGGATCTCGAGCGCGAGAAGGGCATCACGATCAAGGCTCGCGCGGTCCGGATCGAGTACACGGCCGCCGACGGCCTGGTCTACGGCCTCAACCTCATCGACACGCCCGGCCACGTCGACTTCGCGTACGAGGTGAGCCACAGCCTCCAGGCCTGCGAGGGCGCCATCCTCGTCATCGACGCCTCCCAGGGGATCGAGGCGCAGACGCTCGCCAACGTCCATCTCGCGCTCCGCCAGAACCTCGTGATCGTGCCGGTCATCAACAAGATCGACCTGCCGTCCGCCCAGCCGGAGGTGGTGATGGATGAGCTGGAGAATGTCCTGGCGATCCCGCGCGAGGAGGTGCTGCTGGCCTCGGCGAAGGAGGGGACCGGCATCGCCGAGATCCTCGAGGCGATCGTGGCGCGCGTGCCGGCCCCGAAGGGGAACCCGCGCGCCCCGCTTCGGGGGCTCGTCTTCGACTCCCATTACGACCAGTACAAGGGCGTCGTGACCTACGTCCGCTTGGCCGCAGGGACAATTCACGAGCATTCCCGGATCCGACTGATGGGCTCGGGTGCGGAGACCGACATCCTGGAGCTGGGTGTCTTTCGCCCGCAGCTCGTTCCCGTCCAGGAGCTGGCCGCCGGCGAGGTCGGCTACATCGCCACGGGCCTCAAGAGCGTCCGCGACGCACAGGTCGGCGACACGGTCACCGACGCGGCCTCGCCCGCCTCCGAACCACTTCCCGGCTACCTGCCCGCCAAGAGCCTCGTCTTCGCGGGGATCTACCCGATCTCCGGCGAGGACTACCCGCTCCTCCGCGACGCGATGGAGAAGCTGCACCTCAACGACGCAAGCTTCACGTTCGAGGCGGAGAGCTCGATCGCCCTGGGCTTCGGGTTCCGTTGCGGCTTCCTGGGCCTCCTCCACATGGAGATCGTCCAGGAGCGCCTGGAGCGCGAGTTCTCGCTGGAGCTGATCGCGTCGGCGCCGTCCGTCGAGTACCGCGTCACACCCATGGGGGGTGGACCCGTCCTTGCCGTCGACAACCCGGCCCTGATGCCCTCGGCCGGGGAGATCGAGACGATCGAGGAGCCGTGGGTGAAGCTCTCCGTGATCACCCCGTCGACCTACATCGGGCCGCTCATGGAGCTCTCCACGAACCGCCGCGGCACGTTCACGAGCATGGAGTACCTCGACCCGACCCGCGTCCTGCTCGCGTTCGAGATGCCGCTCGCGGAGCTGATCATCGACTACTTCGATCAGCTCAAGAGCCGCAGCCAGGGCTACGCGTCGATGGACTACGAGGAGATCGGCTACCGCCCGGCGCGGCTCGTCAAGCTGGACGTTTTGGTCAACGGCGAGCCCGTTGACGCCCTGTCGCTGATCGTCCATCGCGACAAGGCCCACATCGCTGGCCGGCAGCTGACCGAGAAGCTCAAGGAGCTCATCCCGCGCCAGATGTTCGAGGTGCCCGTGCAGGCGGCGATCGGGTCCACCGTGGTGGCCAGGGAGACGATCCGCGCCATGCGCAAGAACGTCCTGGCCAAGTGCTACGGTGGCGACATCACGCGGAAACGGAAGCTGCTGGAGAAGCAGAAGGAAGGCAAGCAGCGCATGAAGCGCGTCGGGTCGGTCGAGATCCCGCAGGAGGCTTTCCTCGCCGTCCTCCGCATGGGCGACGCCGGCTAGGCGCGGCGACCGCCCCGTGGAGGAGTTGCTCCGCGTCCTCGTCACATTGGGCCTGACCGGCCTGCTGTTCCTCCTGCGCCTCGAGGCGGCCACGTTCAGGGCCGCGGAGTATGACGAGCCCTCCGCCGACGGCCGCCGGAGCACCTTCCGACTGCGGATGGCCTGGTACCTGCTGGGGTTCGCCCTGATCGCCGCGGCGCTGATCATCCACCCGGCGCCCGCCCGCGATCTTGAGCTGGGGCTGGGCGACCGGGGCGGGGCGCTCCTCGGCGGGTTCGCGCTCGGCGCGATCGGGACCGCCCAGGCGGGGCTCTTCGCGCGCCTCCGCTACGGACGCCTCCGCATGCCCCCGCTCTGGTCCTACCCGGGCGCCGTCCTCAACGCGATCGGGACCGCGTTCATCGACGAGGCGGCCTTCCGCGGCCTCGTCCTCGGCTTCCTCCTCGTCGCCGGGATAGACCCCGCCATCGCGATCGTCGTGCAGGCGCTCCTGTACGTGCTCGCGACGCGGACCGGCGCCTCCGGCCGCAGCCGCTACGTCTTCGGGCTGTCGCTCTTCCTCGGGATCGCCGCCGGCTGGTTGACCACGATCACGGGCGGGATCGGCGCCGCGTTCCTCGGGCACGCGGTCACCCGGATCGCCGTCTTCGTGTGCACCGGCCACGCCGGTCAGCCGGCGCCGCGCGGCCACGAAGTCGAGGATTCCTGGGAGTTCCGGCGTACGCCCGACGGCTGGCGGCAGATGGAGCCGCCGGGCGAGGAGGCTCGGGCGGACCGATGACGACCGGCGACGCGCCGGCGCCCGCGGCCCCCGTCGCGCTCTACGTCCACGTCCCGTTCTGCCGCTCCCTCTGCCCGTACTGTGACTTCGTGGTCGTGGCGGGCGCCGCCGCCGTCGGTCCGCGCAGTCGCGTCTCCTCGTACCTGCGCGCCGTCGCCGCGGAGCTGGACCTGCGGGCGGACGCGCTTGATACGGCCTTCGGCGGGCCGGGCAGCGATGCGCGACCGGCCCTCGAGACGGTCTATGTCGGCGGTGGCACGCCGTCGCTCCTGCCCGCCGGCGCGATGGCCGCGCTCCTGGACCAGATCCGGGCTCGCTTCGGGCTGGCGCCGGGCGCCGAGGTGACGCTCGAGGCGAATCCGGGGCCCGACGACCGTGGCGACCTCGCCGGCCTTGCTCGGGCAGGGATCACGCGGATCTCGATCGGCGCCCAGAGCCTCCAGCCCGCCGAGCTCCGGGCGCTCGGCCGGCGTCACCGGCCGGCGGACGTTGCCGACGCCGTTGCCGGGGCGCGCGAAGCGGGCATCGCGAGCGTGAGCATCGACCTCCTCTATGACGTCCCCGGCCAGACGCTCGCGAGCTGGACCGAGACGCTGGAGGCGGCTCTCGCGCTCGGGCCGGACCACGTGTCCGCCTACGCGCTGACGCTCGACGACCCGGAAGCCGAGGGCCTCACGGGCCCCTCCGGGGACCATCTGCCAACGCCGCCGGGTGCGCGCCGGTGGCGCGAGGCCGCGCGCGCGGCCCAGGACGAGGACCGGGCTGCCGGCGCCTACGGCCTCGCCGACGCGATGCTCGAAGCGAGCGGCTACCCCTGGTACGAGCTCTCCAACTGGGCGCGCCCGGGTCACCAGAGTCGCCACAACCTCGTCTACTGGGAGCGGCGCCCGTACGCCGCCGTGGGTCCGGGGGCGCACTCCTTCGACGGCGCGATGCGGCAGTGGAACGCCGCGCCCCTCGACGCATGGATGGCCGCGCTGGTGTCGGCGTCCGGCGGTATCGCGCCGACGATGCCGCCCGGCGGCGCGGAGTCGCTGGACGCGGCCACGGCGGAGACCGAAGCCCTCTTCCTTGGTCTCCGTCTCGCACGTGGCGTTCCGCGCAACGCCGTGCTCAGCCGGATCGACGCGTTCGCGTGGGCCGCCGAGCACGGCCTGATCGAAGACGGCCCGGGTGAGCGGGTGCGCCTCACGCTCCGTGGACGGCTCCTCTCGAACGAGCTGTTCGCCCGCATCGTCTGAGGTCGAGCGGAGCCGCCGTCTGTACGCAGCGAGGCCGGGCACGTGCTGCAGGTGGCCCGATTGACACTCGCACGCACCTCCTGCTACGATCGCCGCGAATGGTTAGCACTCTCTTGATGAGAGTGCTAACAAGAACTGGCACTCGCGACGTACGAGTGCCAGCAGGAGCGAGAAACCCGTGGCACGTGGCATTCGACGCAGCGCCGGCCCCCTGGACCATCGGGCCCAGGCAATCCTGCGCGTCGTGATCGAGGACTACATCACGAGCGCGGCCCCGGTCGGCTCGCAGATGCTCGTGGAGCGCTACCGCTTGCAGGTGAGCTCCGCCACCGTCCGGACCATCCTCGCGGAGCTCGAGATGGAGGGACTCCTCTCCCACCCGCACACGTCGGCCGGCCGCGTGCCGACCGACGCCGGTTATCGCTTCTACGTCGAGAGCCTGATGGGCGAGGTCCCGCTGTCGCCGATCGAGCAGCTCACGATCCGGCACCAGTTCGGGCAGGTGGAGTTCGCCACCGACCAGTGGTTCCGGCTCGCGGCCACCACGCTCGCCTCCGCCACGCGCTCGGCCGGAATTGCCACGCCGGCCAAGCCGCGCGCCGCCCAGATCCGGCGCTTCGAGCTGGTTCCGATCGGCGACCGGATGGCCAGCCTCATCATCGTCCTGAACGAGGGGACCCTGAAACAGACCTTGTTCACGCTCGACGCCGGGACCACCCAGGAAGATCTCGAGGAGGCGGTCCGTCGCCTCAACGCCTCGTGCGCAGGACGAAACGCCGCAGACGTGGCCGAGCATCTCCGCTGGTTCGACCAGGCGCCCGCCGACGACGCGATCTTCGCGCTGGTCCGCCGCGCCGGCGATCGCGCCCTCCGACTCCTCCGCGAGTTCGACGCGGCCACCGTCGAGCAACTCTTCAGCGACGGTCTCCTCAACGTGATGGCGGCGCCCGAGTTCGCCAGCTCGGAGAAGTTGCGCCGCGTCTTCGAGGCACTCGAGAACCGGACGTACTTCGCCGAGCTGTTCGAGGCCGTGACCGTCGACGGAGGCCTGCGCGTGTACATCGGCCGCGAGAACCGACCGGACGAGATGGCCGACGTGAGCCTGGTCCTGGCACCCTACGGACGTCCCGGCGCCGCCGTGGGCTTCGTCGGCGTGCTCGGGCCCACCCGCCTCCGGTACCCGCAGGCGATCGGGACTGTGCGCTTCGTGTCCAGCCTCATGAACGACCTCGTGGACCACCTCTACTCCTGAAGCTCGGGGACGCCGCATGCCGAACCACCCTGACCAGCCACCGCCGCACCGCCGGACGCGAGCCGACGACCGGATCGCGGAGCTCGACACGAGCCCGACGGCGCTCCTCGCCCAGATCGAGGCGCTGACCGTCGAGCGTGACGCGGCGCTCGGGAAAGCCGACGAAAACCTTGTGACGGCCCAGCGGGCCGCGGCCGACTACGCGAACCTCAAGCGCCGGTCCGAGGCCGACCGGGAGCGCGACCTCGACCGCGCCCGCGAGGCCCTGCTCACGCGGGTCGTGGAGCTGGCCGACGACTTCGACCTGGCCCTCGAGCACCTCCCGCCAGAGGCGCGCGACAACCCGTGGCTCGAGGGGATCGTCGCGATCGACCGCAAGCTCGGGGCGCTCCTGGAGCGCGAGGGCGTGACCCCGATCGAGGCGCTCGGGCTGCCCTTCGACCCAAATGAGCACGAGGCGCTGAGTCACGTCTCCGGGAGCGGCGCCCCGGAGGGGGAGATCGTGCTGGAGATCCGGCGCGGCTACCGCCTTCGGGACCGCGTGCTGCGTCCGGCCCTCGTTGCCGTCAGCGACGGAAGCCCGCGGCCGAACTGACCATCGAACCACTCCAACCCCACCCTCGACACCAGGAGAACTGCACGCAATGGGCAAGATCATCGGCATCGACCTCGGTACGACGAACTCGGTCGTCGCGGTCATGGAGGGCGGCGAGCCGACCGTCATCGCGTCCGCCGAGGGCGGTCGGACCGTCCCGTCCGTGGTTGCCTTCACGAAGACCGGCGAGCGCCTCGTCGGCCAGCTGGCGAAGCGCCAGGCGGTCACGAACCCGGCCAACACCGTCTACTCGATCAAGCGCTTCATGGGTCGCCGCTGGGACGACCCGGAGGTGAAGCACTCGCGGGCGCTCGTCCCGTACACCGTGGAGAAGGACCCCGCGTCCGACGGGCTCCGCGTGGCGCTCGCCGACGGACGGAACTACACGCCACCCGAGATCTCGGCGATGATCCTCCAGAAGCTCAAGGCGGACGCGGAGGCCTACCTCGGCGAGAAGGTGACCGAGGCCGTCATCACGGTGCCGGCCTACTTCGACGACACGCAGCGCCAGGCGACCAAGGACGCCGGCCGCATCGCCGGCCTGGACGTCAAGCGGATCATCAACGAGCCCACCGCGTCGTCGCTCGCCTACGGCCTCGACAAGCAGAAGGACGAGAAGATCGCCGTCTACGACCTGGGCGGC
>JADGQG010000024.1 GCA_017882025.1 Chloroflexota bacterium | reverse complement strand
GACCGTTGCGTCGACCGGTTGATTCCGCCCGAGGTTGGCCGCGTTTTCCGAGCACGCCACGGCTCCGGACGATTGGCCCAGCCGATAAGCGAGGCTCTGCCAATAGCCGAAGCGCGGCGCCTCGGGCGGCAGATTCGCCGTGTTTCCGAGCACGCCCCGGCTCCGGACGATCGGCCCAGCCGATAACCCGGACCCTGCCGGCCCTCGTTTCCCGCGTGCGGGGCGGGTGGGCGGCACTGAAGGAGGGGCACGGCGACCGAATCAGTGCCACTGGCGCCTCCGCCCGCTTTCCGGTAGCATCGGAAAAACCCCGGAGGAGCGCGGCCCATGGCGAAGTATGTCTTTGTGACCGGAGGGGTCACATCCTCCCTCGGGAAGGGCATCACCGCTGCGAGCATCGGTCGCCTGCTCAAGGCGCGCGGCATCTCCGTCTCCGTCCTCAAGCTGGATCCGTACATCAACGTGGATCCGGGGACCATGTCGCCGTACCAGCACGGCGAGGTCTTCGTCACCGACGACGGCGCAGAGACGGACCTCGACCTGGGCCACTACGAGCGGTTCATCGACGAAAACCTCTCGCAGCTCTCGAACGTGACCACTGGCCGCATCTACCAGGCGGTCATCGCCAAAGAACGCCGCGGTGACTACCTGGGCGGCACCGTCCAGGTGATCCCGCACATCACGAACGAGATCAAGGAGCGGATCCGGCGCGTCTCGCGCGACGGCGGCGCCGACGTCGTCATCATCGAAGTCGGCGGGACGGTCGGTGACATCGAGAGCCTGCCCTTCCTCGAGGCGATCCGCCAGATGCGCAAAGACGTTGGCCGCCAGAACGTGGTCTACGTCCACGTCACCCTGCTGCCTGCCCTCCAGGCCACGGGCGAGCTCAAGACGAAGCCCACCCAGCACTCCGTGAAAGAGCTGCGGGGGATCGGCATCCAGCCCGACGTCATCATCCTGCGTTCGGACCACCCGGTCAGCGACGAGATCCGGGAAAAGATCGCGCTCTTCACGGACGTGGCCGTTGACGCGGTCATCCCGGCCGTTACCGCCGACACGATCTACGAAGTGCCGCTCCTGTTCGAGGAGTCCGGCCTCGGCGACCTCCTGGTGCGCGACCTTGGCCTGGGGGAATCGGCCGCGCCGCCGGACCTGGAGCGCTGGCGGCGGCTGGTGGAGTTGATCAAGCGCCCGAAGCCGGAGCTGGAGGTCGCCCTCGTCGGGAAGTACATCGAGCTCCCGGACGCGTATCTCTCCGTGACCGAGTCGCTCAAGCACGCCGGCTGGGCGAACGGCGTGGACGTGAAGGTCCGCTGGGTCAACTCCGAGACGCTGACGGCCGAGAACGTGGACGAGGCGCTCGCCGGCGCGACCGCGATCCTCGTGCCCGGCGGCTTCGGCCACCGCGGGATCGAAGGCAAGGTCCTTGCTGCCCGGTATGCGCGCGAGCACCGTGTCCCGTACCTCGGCCTCTGCCTTGGGCTGCAATGCGCGGTCATCGAGTTCGCGCGCGCCCTGACCGGCTCGGACGACGTGAACTCGACCGAGTTCGACATGTTCACCGCGCACCCGGTGATCGACTTCATGCCGGACCAGCGGGACCTGGAGGAGAAGGGCGGGACGATGCGCCTGGGGCTCTACCCGGCGCGCCTGGCCCCGGGCTCCAAGGCCCATGCTGTCTACGGCGACGAGGTGGTCTACGAACGCCACCGCCACCGCTTCGAGGTGAACAACCGCTATCGAGCGCTCCTGGAAGGCGCTGGGATGATCCTGTCCGGCCAGTCGCCGGATGGACGGCTCGTGGAGATCGTGGAGCTCCGCGACCACCCGTGGTTCGTGGCCAGCCAGTTCCACCCGGAGTTCAAGAGCCGGCCCGAGCGGCCACATCCGCTGTTTGACGGCTTCATCGCCACGGCCGTGGCCCTGCGCGACGGCCGCGAGCCGTCATTCCGGGCTCGCGATGTCGAGACCCAGGCACCGGCGGCGCGCTCGGCCACGCCGCCAGATGTCGTTGAGCCGCTCCGCAGCGCCTGACCTCGCGATCATGCCGTCCCTCGGCAGTCGAGCCATCGTCGGCTTCTGCGCGTCGATCGGGCTGGCCATCCGGCCGCTGATCAACGCTGTTGCGAGCGCTGGCCGACAGGCTCTGAAACGCTCTCCGGCGCCGAGACGACGTAGACTCATCGCCACGAACACCACATGGAGTCTGCCCACATGAAGCTCTTCCTCGACACCGCCGACATCGATGAGATCCGGACCGCCGTCCGCTGGGGCGTGATCGACGGCGTCACCACGAACCCCAGCCTCTACGCGCGGGTCGGCGGCTCGTACGACGACGTCCTGCGCGAGATCTGCAAGCTGACGCCCGGGCCGGTCAGCGCCGAGGTCATTGCCGACGACGTGGAAGGGATGCTCGCCGAGGGCCGCCACTTCGCGAAGCTTGCCCCCAACATCGTGGTCAAGGTGGCGATGAGCGAGAACGGCCTCGAGGCGATCAGCCGCTTCGCAGAGGAGGGGATCAAGACGAACTGCACGCTGATCTTCTCCGCGAACCAGGGGCTCCTCGCCGCCAAGGCCGGGGCCAGCCTTCTCTCGCCGTTCGTCGGGCGTCTCGACGACATCAACGAGGAAGGGATGACGGTCATCCGGGAGCTCGCGGACATCATCAACCTGCACGACTTCGACAGCGAGGTCCTCGCGGCATCCGTCCGGCATCCGCGCCACGTGACGGACGCGGCACTCGCCGGCGCCCACGTCGCGACCCTCCCGTTCAAGGTGCTGCGCCAGATGGTCCATCACCCGCTCACCGACAGCGGGATCGTGCAGTTCAAGGCGGACTGGGCCAAGGCCCGCGCGGAGGTCGCCGCCAAGAGCTGACACGCCCTGTCGGCGCGGCGAGCGCTGGCCGTTCACACGGCGCGCCGGTCGCCATTGACGGGGATGCGCCGCGGCGCGTATGCTCGGTGCGTCCCACACGCACCGTCCGCCGCGGCTTGATTCCGCGCCGGTGCGCAGTCCTTCAGGTCGCGGTCCGCGACCTCACGTTTCAGGTGACCCTTCCCCCATGCCCTCCAACGCTCCCGATCCGCGCATTCGGAACCGCCGTCCCCGACGGCGCCCGCAGGGCCAGCGCCCCGCCGGCATGCCGGACTACGAGGAGCTGAACGGCACCACCGACGGCCCGGAGATCGGCGCGGTCGAGCTCCGCGAGATGAGCCCGGCCAAGCTGCGCGCCACCGCTGCGGAGCTCGATGTCGAGACTGTCGCCGCCGACCGCCGCGACGATCTCGTTGACCGGATCCTCCAGCGCCAGTCCGAGCGGCTCGGGCAGGACTACGGCACCGGCATCCTCGATGTCGTGGACGAGGGCTACGGCTTCCTCCGC
This sequence comes from Chloroflexota bacterium, assembly GCA_017882025.1. Lineage (GTDB taxonomy): Bacteria > Chloroflexota > Limnocylindria > Limnocylindrales > CSP1-4 > CTSoil-043. The sequence goes on along the minus strand of JADGQG010000024.1, from coordinate 12,051 downwards.
CGCCACGGGTTGATGCCCGGGCCGGACGACGTGTACGTCAGCTCCAGCCAGGTCCGCCGCTTCGGGTTGCGGATCGGCGATCGTGTCAACGGAACAGTGCGCGCCCCGCGCGAGGGCGAGAAGTACTGGGGCCTGCTCCGCGTTGACACGGTCAACGGCGTCGATCCGGATACGGCCCGCCGCCGGCCGAACTTCGGTGACCTCACGCCGATTCACCCGATCGACCTGCTCAACCTCGAGTCGGACCCGAAGAACCTCTCACAGCGCCTCGTGAATCTCGTCAACCCGATCGGCAAAGGGCAACGGGCCCTGATCGTGAGCCCGCCGAAGGCCGGCAAGACGATGTTGCTCAAGAACATCGCCAACGGGATCAGCGAGAACTACCCGGATGTCCTTCTCATGGTCGCGCTCATCGGCGAGCGACCGGAGGAGGTCACCGACATGCGGCGATCCGTCAAGGGTGAGGTCATCTCCTCCACCTTCGACGAACCGACGGAGAACCACACCCACGTGGCGGAGATGGCGGTCGAGATCGCCAAGCGCCAGGTGGAGACAGGCCGGGATGTCGTCATCCTGCTGGACTCCATCACGCGCCTCACCCGCGCCTACAACCTGGCGCTGCCGCCCTCCGGGCGCACGCTCTCCGGCGGCATCGATCCGGTCGCCCTCTATCCGCCGAAGCGCTTCTTCGGTGCCGCGCGGAAGATCGAGGAAGGCGGGTCCCTCACGATCATCGCCACCTGCCTGGTCGACACGGGCTCGCGGATGGACGACGTCATCTACGAGGAGTTCAAGGGGACCGGCAACTCGGAGTTGATCCTGGACCGGAAGCTGTCCGAGAAGCGGATCTTCCCGGCCATCGACGTCCAGCGCTCCGGGACCCGCCGCGAGGAGCTGCTTCTCGAAGAGCCCACTCTCAAGATGGTCTGGACGATGCGCAGGATGCTCTCCGCGGTGGGCACCAACGAGGGGATCGAGCTCCTGCTGAACCGACTCGCGAAGACCGAGACGAACGCCGCCTTCCTCGCGTCGCTGCAGAAGGGCGCGGAGGCGAGCGCCTAGTTGTCATTGCGCCGACGGCGACGACCTTTAGCCCGTGTTTCACGGGCCGGCTGTCACGTTGCAGCCGGATGTGACGTCTGGTAGGGTTCGTCGAGTCAGATTGATACCCGGTCGGGGGAGGACGGGTCAGCCGCGCGCACTGGAGAACCCAGCTCCATACCGCGATCACGGACGGCAGTGCCGCTCGGGCCATCTCGCCCGCGTACCACGCGCCGCCGCCCGTCGATTCAGGAGACCGTATTGCTGAAGGCAACGGTCGCTGTGCGTCGTGCGATTGCTCGGCTGCGCCGCGACACGACCGACCCGGAGTCCCGGGTCCAGAACCCGCACCGACCCGGACTTGGGCTCGCCCGCCGAGCCGACGCCGCGCTCCGCACTGCTCCACGGCCTTCCGTGCCCGCAGGCTCCGGTGCCGCTTCTGCTGCCCCATCCTCGCGTGACCGCCGAAACGCGGCCCGGCCCGCGCTCCGGCTCGGGCGCCTGCGGCACCTCGACTCGCCGGAGCGCGTGGTCCCCGTCCTCGTCGCGGTCTTCCTCCTCGTTGCATCGTTGACGGCCGCGCCCGGCCTCGTCGGCACGGCGACCGGTGCCACCCAGTCGAGCGGGACCGCGGCCCGCCTCGTTGTCGGCGGCGCCGGCGGCCCGAACGACGGCCTGCTGGGCACCATCGACACGCCGCTCGCCGCGAACGACGGCGCGGGAACGGTCAACGACACGGGCAGCGTCGATGGTGTCGGGATGGACGAGACCGTGGCGAGCCTCGGTTCGCGCGAAGCCGCCGCCGTCGACGTGGCCGGCCAGTTCCTCGAGGATGGCACGCTCCTCAAGCCGGTCGTCGTCGACACCACGGTCGCGGACGGCCGGAGCCAGCTTCGGACGTACACGGTCGGTTCCGGCGACACCCTGACCGGGATCGCGCGCCGGATGGGCGTCTCCATGATGACGATCTGGTGGGCCAACAAGCTCAGCGCGAAGGACCAGCTCCATATCGGCCAGCAGCTCGTGATCCCGCCGGTCAACGGCCTCGTGGTCATCGTGGGTGCCACGGACACCCTTGCCTCGGTGGCCGCGGCCCACAGCCTCGATCCACAGGACATCGTCTCCACGAACCAGCTGACGGACACCACGCTCGTGATCGGCCAGGTGTTGATCCTTCCTGGCGCCAGCGGTGCCGCGATCCCCACGCCGGTCCCCACGCCGAAGCCCACGCCGAAGCCCGTGGCGCCCACCCGCGTCGCGACGGTCAGCCGCCCGACGACCCGTACCCCGTCCGGCGGAACCGGATCGACGGTCCGTCCGCCCAGCAACTTCGGCGGTGGCAGGTTTGGCTGGCCGGTCACGGGCGGCTACGTCAGCCAGAACTTCTCCTACGGTCATCCCGCCCTCGACATCGCGGCCCCCTACGGATCGCCGGTCCACGCCGCGGCGGCCGGCGTCGTCACGTTCGCCGGCTGGCGGAACAACGGCGGTGGCTACCAGGTCTGGATCTCGCACGGCAGCGGGCTTTACACGACCTACAATCACATGTCGTCGGTGGCGGTCTCCGCCGGGACGTCTGTCGGACGTGGCGCCACGATCGGGCGTGTCGGCGCCACCGGCGCCGCCACGGGCCCGCACTGCCACTTCGAAGTCTGGATTGGCCCGATCTGGGCCGGCGGCGTCCGCGTCAACCCGCTGACCTACCTCTGACGCCCGCCGCCGGCCCCGCCCGCGGCGCATGCGACAATCGGCCGCGATGTTCCTTGACCGCGTAACAGTCTGGGTTCGCGCCGGCGACGGTGGCGACGGTGCCGCCACATTTCGCCGCGAGGCGCACGTTCCGAGGGGCGGCCCGGACGGCGGTGACGGCGGTCGCGGGGGCTCCATCCTGATCCGGGTGGACCCCGGCCTGACGACGCTCCGCGACTTCCGCTTCACGCACCATTTTCGGGCGGAGCCCGGCGGACGCGGCCTCGGCGCGAAGCGGCACGGGAAGTCGGGCAGCGACCTCGTGATCGCGGTCCCGCCCGGCACGGGCGTCCTCGACGACGTGACGGACGCGCTCCTTGCCGATCTCGTGGCGACCGGGCAGGAAGTCACGATCGCCCGCGGCGGTCGGGGCGGCCTGGGCAACGTCCATTTCGCGACCTCCACCCATCGCGCCCCCCAGCACGCCCAGAAGGGCGAGCCCGGTGAGGAGCGCGGGCTGCGCCTGGAGCTTCGCCTGATCGCCGAAGTGGGCCTCGTCGGGCTGCCGAACGCGGGCAAATCGACGCTCCTGGGCGCGCTCACGGCGGCCCGGCCGAAGATCGCGCCCTACCCGTTCACGACCCTCGAGCCGAACCTGGGCGTGATGGACCTCGGCGATGCGGCAGATCGGCGTCCCACGGTCGCGGACGTACCCGGCCTTATCGAGGGCGCATCGTCCGGCGCGGGCCTCGGCCACGCGTTCCTGCGCCACGTGGAGCGCACGCGGGTCCTCGTCCACGTCGTGGACGGCGCGGCGCGCGATCCCGGCTGGGATCACGACGTGATCCGCGAGGAGCTTCGACTCCACGACCCAAGGCTCCTGGAGAAGCCACTCGTGGTGGTCTTCAACAAGATGGACCTGGAGGCCGCGCGCGAGGCGTGGCCGGCGTTCGAGGCCGCCCGGCGCGGGGAGGGTCTCAACGTCGTCGCGGTGAGCGCTGAGTCCGGCGACGGCCTCGACCGCCTCATGGCCGCCATCGGCGAGCTCCTCCCCGACGTGGACGACCCGGCGGACCTCCCCGAGCCGTTCGGCGTCGTCGTCCACCGCCTCGACGCCGCCGGCGATGGGTTCACGATGGAACGAGAGGGCGACGCGCACCGCGTCCGCGGCAAGCGCATCGAGCGGATCGCCGCCCAGACGAATTTCGACATCGAGGAGTCGGCCGAGCGCTTCCAGCGTGCCCTGGACCGGCTGGGGATCGATACCGCGCTCCGGAAGGCCGGCATCCAGCCCGGCGACATCGTCCGCATCGGCGCGATCGAGTTCGAATGGGGGCCGGACGCCTGGGAGCCTGGCGCGGAGTGAGCGCGTCCGCCGCTCGCCTCGGAATCCTCGGCGGGACGTTCGACCCGATTCACCTCGGGCACCTCGCGCTCGCGGAGGAAGTCCGCGAGACGCTCGGTCTTGCCCGCGTGCTGTTCGTGCCGGCCGGCGATCCGTGGCAGAAGGTCGGCATCAACGTGACGCCAGGTGCCGTCCGGTACGCGCTCCTCGAACGCGCGATCGCCGACAACCCCGGGTTCGCCGCGAGCCGCCTCGAGATCGATCGACCCGGGCCAACGTACACGGCCGAGACCCTGGCCGTCATCGCGGATGCCGAACGCGCAGCCGGTCGCGACCCGGACCTCTGGTTCATCCTCTCCGCGGAGGCGCTCGCCGGCCTGCCGACGTGGCGTGACCCGGAGCGGGTGCTCGCGCTCGCTCGCCTGGCGGTCGTGCCACGCGCCGACGATGCCGAGGATCTCGCCGCGGCAGCGGCACGCTTCGCCGCCGATTTCCCGGGGGAGGGCGGTCGGGCGCTCTTCCTGCCCGGCCCGCGCCTCGCGATCTCCGGCACCCTGATCCGGGCTCGCGTCGCCGCCGGCCGGTCCATCCGCTACCTGGTGCCCGACGCGGTCGCGGCCAAGATCCGGGAGTACGCTCTCTACGAGCGCAGTGCCGCGCGCGCGGCGCCCGAACCCTAGAGGAGGCCAATGGCGACCGAACCCAAGGATCCCGAGACCACGCCCCCGCCTGATGCGCCCATGGAGGTCGTCGCGCCCACGGACGCGGTCGTACCGGCGGCGCGACGCCCGGGCCTGCCGGCGCGCACGTCCCCGCCGCCTCCGAGCGAGCACCCACCGCTCGACGTGGCTCGTCGCGTCGTGGAGTTCGCGGAGGACAAGAAGGCGGCCGACATCGTGCTGCTGGAGATCGCCCCGTTCACCACCGTGGCGGACTACCTGGTGATCTGCTCCGGCGGATCCGAGCGCCAGCTCGGCGCGATCGGCGACGCGGTCGTCGAGGGGCTGAAGCACGATGGGCTGCCGATCGTTGGTCGCGAAGGCGAGCCGGCCTCGCACTGGGTTCTCATCGATGCGGGCGCCGTGATCGTCCACGTGTTCGCGCCACCCGAGCGCGAGTTCTACGCCCTCGAAAAGCTCTGGGCGGACGCGAAGACGGTCATCTCGGTCCAGTAGCGGGCTCGGCCGTCCCGCTCGTGGACGGCGACGAGTGCCGATGATGTACCCCCCCGGGACGGTACCTGCGGGCCATGCCCATGGCGGTCAGGGCATCGCAGAATGCCCGTGACGGCAGCCGCAGACGCGGTCTGCCACGAGGCCCGAGGTTTCGATCGTCCCATGGCCAGCCTCCGCGAACACTGCCCCGAGTGCACGCGCCGCCTCGTGACCACCCGGTTCGACGCGACGTTCCGGCTGCCCGATCGCACCGAGAGACTCTGCTTCGGGATCCCCGGCGGGCTCTGCGAGGATTGCCACCAGCTCTACCTCGACCCGGGGCTGATCGAGATGCTCGACCTCGCGGACGGACGCTGCGTCTTCGCGATCGAGAGCGACCTCGTCCTCCAGGAGCAGGCCTGGTCCAGCGCGGACTGATACCGGGCCGACGCGGGCGCGAACCCCGCGCCGGGTCGCTCAGCGGGGCACGTGCTCCGCGATCCAGAGCAGGAACGCGAGGCGCCGGCGGCGAGCATCGGCAGCGGCCTCGCCTTTGAGCGTCGCGTCCAGCTCCAGCAGGCCGTCGAGCGCGGCGTCGAGCTCATCCGGGCGCCAGCCGTGCCCCTGCTCCCAGAGCTTCCTGGCGGGGTACTCCTTCATCTTCATCGCCCGTGCCGCCTCCTGGACCGACTCGCCGCGCAGCTGCGCGTCGAGCACGGAGATCAGGTCGCGGACGCGCCGGTGGAGAACGCTCAGGACAACCGGCTCCGGCGACGCGTCGAGGACCCGGTCCAGCAAGTCGGTGGCCTCGCGGGTGCGCCTTGACCCGACTGCGTCGAGCAGCGCCCACGTCGAGCCGGGAATGGCGTCCGCCACGAGCGCCTCCACGTCCTCCCGCCGGATCGGGGCGTCGAGCCGGTAGAGGGCGAGCTTCTCGAGCTCGGCGACGGCAAGCTGGCCCTGGCGCCGACGATTCACGTCGCCCTCGCGAACGAACCCGCCGATACGGCGGGCCAGCAGGTCCGCGGCGGCGGGTTCGATGGCGATCCGGCGCTCCGCGGCCCGCTCGCCGATCCAGCGCGCCATCGCGCCCTCCTTGGGCGCGATGAACCGGTGAACCTCGCCACCGATCGCCGAGACGGCGGCCTCCAGCTCCTCGAGGCTCTTGGCGCGATGCGCGAATCCGTCGGTCGGCTCGAGGAAGACGAGCGCATTGCCGGGCGCAACCGCGCCGAGCGTCGCGACCAGCGCATCCCGATCCGCCCGGGCCCGCAGGAGCGGGGACGGGTCCTCGACCACCACGAGTGCCCCGCCGCCGAAGAGCGTGGCGGTCGCAACGCGCTCGGCGATCTCCGCGACCCGGGTCGTCGTGCCGGACACGTGCCACGGCGTGAGTGGCGGCCCGCCGGCCGCCGCGTCGCGACCGAACGCTGCGGCCGCGGCCTCGAGGCCATACCCGTCGTCGCCCCAGAAGTAGCCGAGCGGCGCGCGCCCCGGGGTGCTCACCCCGCAGCCCCGGCCGCGTCGGCCCCGGCGGCGGCGAGCGCACGACCGGTCCAGGGGAGCCGGCGGACCGCCTCGGGCGTGACGGCGGCAAGTGCACACGCCGCCGACTCGAGGCGCTCGGCGCGACGTCGCACGGCCGTCGCCTCAGCGCCGCTCCATCCGTGCCAGTTGACGCCTTCGGGGTATCGGCGCGTCCAGTCGGCGAACCGACCCGCCATCGGCAGCAGGTGCTGGCTGGCCCGCTTGTCGGCGTAGGCCACGAGGAGCTCCTCGCTGCTCGCCCGATCCAGCCACGCGTCCGCGTCGGGCGCCGCGAGGCGCGTCACGGGGTGCCCGGTGACCGCGGCCGCCAGCTCCCCGTGCCCGCGAGCGGTCAGCCACGCCGCTGTGCCCACCCCGTGGCGGAGCGCCCGGATGGGGTCGCCGGCGGGGAGCACCTTGTCGACGTCGTGCAGGAGAGCCGCGGCCTCGACGAGCGCGCGGTCCACGGGATACCCGGCTGCGACGGCGCGGAACGCAAGCCACGCAGCGACCTCCGCCACAGCTCGGACGTGGCGGAGGTGCCACGCGGGCGGCTGGAGCGAGAGGAGCAGGGCGGCGGCGTCGACGCGCCCGGGAACGGACATCCGCTCGATCATACGGGACCGCGGTGCCGGTATCGGCCGGGCCCGGCGTTCGTGGGCCACCCGGGGATGCCGCCAGGGCAGGCGGCCAGGGATCCAGGCGATCGGTGGGCACGCCGACGGCTGCTGAAGGCGCCCCGACGGCGGCCGCCGGTGCCCGCCCGCGCCCGGTGCGGACGCTGAGCACGCGTCCGTCGAGCGCCACGTCCAGGGCCCCCTCGAGGTCCGTCCGGTAGATCGCGACGTCATGGGCGGTAAGTCGGGCGAGCGTCCCCGGCGCGGGGTGCCCGAAGGTGTTCTTCGCTCCGACGGAGATCAGCGCCACGGCCGGATGGATCGCGCCCAGCAGCGCGTCCGTCGTCGCGGTGCGGCTCCCATGATGGGCCACCTTGAGCACGTCGACATGCGGGAGCCCGCGCGCGACGAGGAGCGGATCAATTCCCTCCTCCGCGTCGCCCGTGAGCAGGAACCGCTGCGCGCCGAACGTGCCGAGCAGCACGATCGACACGTTGTTGATCCCCGTCCCCGTGTCGGGCGGCGCGGGCGGCACCGCGGTCCGGTCCGGCCAGAGCACGCGGAACGAGACGTCGTCGAGCGCGAACTGATCCCCCGTCGACAGGCGCCCGCTGCGCAGGCCCCGGTGGGCCAGCGCGGTCTCGAGCGCCGCGTACGCGGGGCCGGGGCCGGTCATCCCCGGCTCGAGCAGTCGCCCGACGCGGTAGCGTTCGACCAGCAGCGGGAGGCCGCCCACGTGGTCCTCGTGGGGGTGCGTGAGGACGACGAGGTCGATCCGGCGGTCCCATGGCGGGACTTGCGCGTCGAGGGCCACGAGGAGCCGATCGGGGTCCGGACCACCGTCCACGAGCAGCCGCCCGCCCGCCGGCGTCTCGACGAGGATCGCGTCGCCCTGGCCAACGTCGAGCGCGATGACGTGGACCCGGCCGTCCGGCCGCGCTGCCGCCGCCACGACCGCCGTTGCGACAACGAGCGCGAGGATGGTCGCGAGGGCCCGGACGGCGCGATCCGAGCGCAGCGGACTCCGGTCCGGGCGGTTCGGCCGGGCTACCGGGGGGCTGGCTGTGCCGGGACCCTGCCGCGGCCGCGACCGGGGCGACCGCGGCCGCCGTGGCCCGAACAGGCCGGAGATGCGCCGGCGAGCGCCGGCGACGAGGAGCATGGCAGCGGCCAGCCCGCCGAGCGCCGCGCCGGCCGGCGGCGGAAGGGTGACACCCGCGAACGGGAGGTCCGCAGCCGTCTGCACGAGCATGACCATCAGGCCGATGACCAGGGCGCCCGGCAGGCCGAGCAGCGTGGCGAAGAGCGCCGGGGCGCCGGCACCCGCCAGGAGGCCGCCGACAAGGGCCAGCGTGCCGGTCGCCATCGCGAGCGGCACCAGCGGCACGACCAGGAGGTTAAGGATCGGCGATAGCGGGGCAAGCCGGCCGAACGACAGCAGGACGATCGGGAGGGTCGCCGCCTGCGCAGCCAACGAGACGGCGAGCCCCTCGACGATGAACCCGGGCAGGCGCGGCAGCCGCCCCCGGAGGCGAGCGGCGAGCGGCGTGCCCCAGGCGAGAAGCCCCGCTGTGGCGGCCGCGGAAAGCTGGAACCCGGCGTCGGCGACCGTCGCCGGGCCGACCACCAGGAGGAGCACGACGGCCCAGGCCAGGGCCCGCGCAGCTGTGCCCGGGCGGCCGGTCTCGCGCGCCAGCAGGGCGACGCCCGCCATCACTGCCGCACGCAGCACCGACGGCGAGGCGCCCGCAAGGACCGTGTAGAGCGCAATCGCGGTGACGGTCGCTATGGCTCGCCGCCGCCGCGGCCACGTCCCCAGGAGCGCAGCCACGAGCCCGGCGACCAGGGCGATGTTCCAGCCGGAGATGGCCACGACGTGCGAGAGGCCGGTCGTGGTGAAGTCCGCCGCGAGTACGCGATCGACCCGTTCCCGCAGCCCGATGAGGATGCCCGCCGCAAGGCCGGCGGCCGGCTCTGGAAGCGCCCGCTCCAGCGCATCTCCGGCGTCCGCCCGGATGCCCTGCACGAGTCGGTCCGGATCGGCTGCCGCGGCGAGCGGTCGCAAGGAGCGCGAGGCAAGCGTTGCCGCGACGCCGGTCCGCGCAAGATAGGCGCCATACGGGCCGTCGGGCGGCACCCGCAGCGCGCCCCGGACCTCGACGCGGTCCCCGGCACGCACCGGCGGATAGCGGGGGGCCGTGACGTCGAGCCGCAGTCCGGCGCCGTCTTCCAGGCCCCCGGTGAAGCGCTGCGACCCATCGAGGGGTGCCCCGAGGGCCATGACGCGGACCGTCCATGGGCCGTCGCCGACGGGCAGCGCGTCCGGTCCGGCCGGCGTCGTTGCCACGCCCCCGCCGAGGGCCACCCGAGCCAGTACGACTGCCATGCCAAGTGCGACCGCTGCCGCTGTCCGGGCCGCCGGCCGCCGGCCGAGCAGCCGGAGCCCCACCGCAGCCGCCGCCAGGAGGAGGGCGAGCACCGGCGCCAGGCCGACGAGGCGCGCGTCCGTGGCCAGCAACGCGGCCGCGATCGCTCCGAGCGCGAGGCCCGTGGTCCGCGTCACCGCCCGCCGACCGTCACGAGGCCGGCGAGCTTCGCGAACACGGACGTCCCGACCAGCTTCCGCGTTTTGAGGTCATCCACCGTGGAGAACGGTCGCTCCTCCCGGCTCGCGATGATCTTGCCGGCCGTCACCGGGCCGATCCCGGGCAGGGCATCGAGCTCCGCCGACGTGGCCGTGTTTAGGTCGACCGGGCCGCCCGACGCCGCGCCGCCGCCCGTGCCCGGGCCGCTGCCCGTGCCGGGAGACGCCGCCCCGCGACCGGCCGCATCGTCGCGCGACGGCACCCGGACCTGCACGCCATCCGTGACCGGTGCCGCGAGGTTGAGCGCCTGCGCTGCCAGCGCATCGACGCGCGGCCCGAATCCCCCGGCCGCGGCGATCGCGTCCGCCACCCGTGAGCCGGCGGGCAGGTGGTAGACGCCCGGACGGAGCACCGCCCCGGCCACGTCGATGACCAGACCCGGCCCGGCAACGAGCGCGGCGTCCGGCGCGAACGATCCGACCTTCGCGCCTGTTCCGGCCGGGCGCGCTGCATCCCCGTCGAGGACGAGCGTTCCCTGTCGGGGGCCGGCGACGATCAGGAACACGGCAACCGCCGCGGCAAGGAGCGCGGCGATCCCGAGCGCCGCGAGGGCGACACCGCGACGGGCGTCAGGCGGCGTGGCGCCCGGGGGCCCGATCTCAGGTGCGGGCGGCGCCCCCGCGTCCTCGGGCACCTCCAGGACACGCCACGGGAGGTCTCGTTCCACGTGCAGCTCCCCGGCGGGACTGCGGCGACGACGGACGGCGGGCCCGGCGGGTGGCGCGGGTGGCTGGGTGCGAGCGGGCAACGGCGGCACCCGCTCGCGAGGAGCGGCGCACCGGCACGATCGCGAAACGTCCGGCGCGCTGGGGGCACAACCGGCGCACCGGACGTTGACGCGGAGATTAGCGCCGGGCGCTTACCTGCGACTTATCGCTCTTCGGGGTGGTCCGGATCCAGTTCAGAACGGCCCGCTCACGCCAGCTTCTCGAGCATCGGCTTCACCTCGCTCACGAAGCGGGTCATCGATTCCTCGTCGTAGTCGGCCGGGAAACCCGCGATCAGGTGGCGGTAGCCGAGGGCGACGTAGGGCGCGAGCATTGCCGCGACATCTTCCGGCGTCCCTACCGGCTGGTTCTCCCAGGGCTTCGCGATCCGGTTGTGCTCGAAGGCGGCCCGGAACAGCCGCTCCGCCTCGGCGCGGTCGTCGCGGATGAACACGACGCCGGCGCCGGTCGTGCGCTCGATCTCGGACGGGTCGCGGCCGACCGCCGCGCAATGCTCCAGGAGGATCGCCTCCTTGCGGCGCACGGCCTCCAAGCCGCCGCCGATGTTGTTCATGTCGGCGTATTTCGCGACCAGCTTGAGGGTCACCTTCTCGCCGCCGCCCCCGACCAGGATCGGCAGGTGCGCCTGGACCGGGGCCGGCTCGTTGCGGGTGTGCAGGGATGCGTAGCGCGGGCCCGCGGCGGTGGGCTCGGTGCCGTCCAGCATCCCGCGGATGATCGGGAGCGCTTCGCCCAGCCAGCGCAGGCGTTCCGGGAAGCCCGACCCGAACTCGATCCCGAAGTCGTGGTGCTCCTCCTCGAACCAGGCGCCGCCGAGGCCCAGGATTGCCCGCCCGCCGGAGATATGGTCGAGCGTCGCGGCCATCTTCGCGACGTGCGCGGGATTGCGGAACGTGTTCGCGCCGACCATCAGGCCGATCCGCACCTGGCTGGTCGCCTGTGCCCAGGCCGCGTTCGTCAGCCAGCCTTCGAAGATCGGCCCCCGCGGCTCGCCGACGATCGGATAGAGGTGGTCCCAGCACCACAGCGTGTCGTAGCCCAGGCGATCGGCCCGGATTCCGGCGGCAAGCAGCCCGGCCCACTCCGTGTGCTGGTTCCAGCACAGGGCCCCCACCTTGATCTTGCCCATGTGACGAACCTCCGCGGACGATGCGAGAGCACCAACCCGGCCATGATCCCACTGCCCGCCGGACGGCGCGCCGCGCGTGCGCCGTCGACGCGGCCTGCCCGAACGCGGCCGGGAGGCACCCCCGGCATGGGTCGGTCGGCCCTGCCGGGCGATGCGCGAAACGTGGCACCCTTGCC
>JADGQG010000023.1 GCA_017882025.1 Chloroflexota bacterium | reverse complement strand
GCTCGGCTGCTTCGGCCGGCTCGACCGCGACCGCCGGCTCGGCTGCTTCGGCCGGCTCGGCTGCTTCGGCCGGCTCGGCTGCTTCGGCCGGCTCGGCCGCGACCGCCGGCTCGGCTGCTTCGGCCGGCTCGACCGCGACCGCATCTTCGCTGGTATCTATCGGGGCCGTGGGCGTCGCGACCGGCGTGGCGCGTTCCCGTCGTGGGCGGAACCGCTGCAGGAGGCCCCGCGTCTCGACGCGCGCGCCGACGACGGGTTCCGGCTTGCTTCCGGGCTGGGCCACGATCGGACCCGCCTCGTCGGCTGCGTGCGGGACCTCTGCAGCCTCGACACCAGCCGGCTCTTCGCGCGTTGCGGGCGCCGCAGCAGGACCATGGTCGGGCCGGCCGACGTGGCGGGTGAGGGCGCTCTGGATGGCGGCCAGCTCCAGGGGCGACAGCTCGATCGCCGTCTCGGGGGCCGCCGCGCCGTTCTCCGTCTCGTCGATCGGCCCGGCCGCGGGCGGCCCCGCGGCCCCGGCCCTCGCCGCCTCAGGCCCGGGTCGGCGGTCGGAGGTCGGCCAGGCCGACGCCGCCACGGTCGGATGGGCTGACTCCGGGAATGTCGAGGCATGCGTGTCGGGCCCGACCACCGCCAGGTCCGGGAACAGAGGCGGCAAGATCTCCAGGCTGAGGTCGGGAGCGCACGAGAGGCATTCGCCGACGCCATTGTTCCAGCAGTTGCGGCATGTGTACTGGCGGCAGGCCATGCAGAAGCTGAACGTCAGGTGGAACGCGTCCAGCTGCTGCGACGACGCGCTCCGCGTGTCGTCTTCGCGCGCGGCGGCCATCGCCTCGCCAAACGAGGCGTCGTCGTTCGCGACGAAGTTCCTCACGCCGCGGGTGAGCGTGCGGATCCGTCCGGTGCCCCGGCGGTGCGGCGCGGTCGCCTCGAACGTGTATCGCGTGCCGCATCGCTCGCAGAAAGATTCGGTCAGGACTTCGGCCATCGGGCCCCCGTATTCACGCCCGGTCGCGGCCCCCCGGCCCCGTTCGCGGGGTCGAGAGTATACCGTAGGCTTCGAGGCCTCCCGGGCACCGAGGTACCGACGGGCCCCGGCAAACGTCCCGGCATCGCCGCCGCCTCGCGGCCCGCACCCGTCCGGAGGTTCTGCGCGGAACACATGCGACCCCTTGCGGCGCTGGAGCGCTTCCTCGAGCGGCTCTTCGAGCGGCCCGGCGCCCGCCTCTTTGACGTCGGCGTCGCGCCGGTCACGCTGGCGCGGCGCATCGAGCGCGCGATCGACCAGGAGCGGCGGCCGGGCGCGGAGGGGCCGGTCGCGCCGACGCGCTTCGAGGTGGCCGTGGACGCTCGTGCCGCGGAAGAGTTGGCGCGCCTGCCCAACCTGGAGGGCGAGCTCGCGGCAGCGGCCCTCGCCCACGCCCGGCGACGCGGCTACCTGATCCCGGAACGTCCATCGGTGGCGATCGTGGCATCGGCCGGCCTCGAGCGCGGCGGCTCGACGGTTCGCGCGACATTCGCCGGGCCGATCCCGCTCCGGGACGCAGCCAGCCCGGCAATCGATCGAACACTCGTGCACCCGTTCGCGGCTGTCGCTGCCCCGAGGGCGCTCCTGCGCGTCGTGGGGCCGGACGGCGTCGAACGCCGATTGGCGGTGGAGGGCCGACCCGTCGGGATCGGCCGCGGCGCCGACAACGAAGTCGTCGTGGCGGACCCGCTGCTGTCGCGCCACCACGCCCGGATCGTGTCTCGCAACGGGCGGCTGGTCCTGAGCGATCTTGCCAGCCGGAACGGGACGCGGGTCAATGGCCGTGTCGTGCTCGAGGCCGTGCTCGGCGCGGGCGACCGGGTCGAGCTGGGCGGGACGACCGTCGACGTCCTCCCGCCGGAGGGGCCGTGGACCCGCTGACCCTGGCCCTGTGGGCCATCCGCCTGGCATTCCTTGCCGCGCTCTACGTGTTCCTCGCGCTCGTGGTCCGGGCGCTGCTCCGCGACATCCGGGCCGCGTCCCGGGATCCATCCGGGGCGCTGGGTCGCCTCGTGGTGATCGCGAGCGCAAGCGTCCCCGCGACCGGCAGCGTCTTCCCCCTCGACGCCGTCACGACGCTGGGGCGCGACCTGGGCTGCGGCGTAGTGCTCGAGGACCCGTTCGCATCATCCCGGCACGCAATCCTCACGTTCCGCGGACGCGGCTGGTACGTGGAGGACCTCGGCAGCACGAACGGTACGCTCGTGAACGGGGTGACCGTTGCGGGCGGGCTCTCGCTGGGCTTCGGGGACGAGCTCCAGATTGGCGATATCAGGATGCGCCTGGAGCGCGGGCTCGGGTGACGGCCACCGCGCTGCCTGGCTTTCCTCACCCGATCCTCCGGCGCCGCGAGCTGGGCCTCCTCCTGGCCGCGGCCGGCGCGCTCCTCCTCGGAAGTCTCTCCCTGGGCTTGACCCGGACCGGCAGCCCGTCGCTGGCCCATCCGGCTGGGCTGGTCGCCTACCTCGGGGCGCTCGCGGCCGTTCATGTCGCGCTCGTCGTTGCCGGGCGACGGGTTGACGAGGTGCTCCTGCCCACGGTCGGCCTGCTGGGCGGCATCGGCCTGCTCCTCGCCGAGCGGCTGCCCCAGGACCTGGTCGTCCAGCAGTTTGGTCCAGTGTCCCTCGGCCTGGCCACGCTCCAGCTCATCTGGCTCGTGCTCGCATTGGCGATCGCGGCCGTCGTTGCGATCACGGTGCGCTCGGATCGCTGGCTTCGACTCTACAAGTACACCTGGGCAGCGCTGGGCCTCGGCCTGCTGCTGCTCACGTTCGTCTTCGGGAGCGATGTCAACGGGTCGCGGCTGACGCTGGACCTCGGACCGGTGAGCGGGCAGCCCTCGGAGCTGCTCAAGGTAATCCTGGTGGTCTTCTTCGCGGCGTACCTGGCGGAGAACCGGGTCTTGCTGGCCGACGCCCGCGTCCGCGTGGCCGGCCGGCTGACGCTGCCGCCGGCCCCGTACCTCCTGCCGGCCGGCCTGATGCTGGCCCTGGCGCTTGGCATCGTTGTCATCCAGCATGACCTGGGCGCGGCGCTGCTCTTCTTCGCGGTCTTCCTGTGCCTCTTCTACCTCGCGACCGGCAGCAAGGTGGATGTTGTGCTCGGGATCGGCCTCTTCCTGGTCGGCTTCGTGGTCCTGGCGCTCGTCTTCCCGCACGTTCGTGATCGCGTGGCGACCTGGCTGGACCCGTGGGCCGACCCGCTCGGGACCGGCTACCAGACCATCCAGGCGCTGCACGCGTTCGCGCGCGGTGGTCTGCTGGGGACCGGCCTGGGAGCGGGCCTGCCGATGATCGGTGGGAACTTGCCGATTCCGGCCGTCCACACCGACTTCCCGCTCGCCGCCCTCGGCGAGGAGCTGGGGATGGCCGGCGTGCTCGCCATCCTCGGCTGCTACCTCGTCGTCGTCGCACGCGGGCTCCGCATTGCGGCGGCCGCGGCGGACGACTTCCGGGCCCTGCTCACCGCGGGCCTGGCGCTGGTGATCGGCGTCCAGGCCGCGATCATCGCGGCGGGTAATCTCAAGCTCATCCCACTGACGGGGATCACGCTCCCGTTCATCAGCTACGGCGGGTCGTCGCTCCTCGTGAACGGGCTGATCGTGGGGCTCCTGCTGGCATTCTCGGATCGCGGGCCGGCGACGCCGCCAGAGCCCCGCCGGGCACGCCGGTTCGGGCGAGACGGCGCATGACGACGTTCGGCGCGGGTGTGCGCCGCGAGCGCCCGCTGGGCGGGCGCGTCGTCCGCCTGGGCCTCGTCCTCGCGCTCGCATTCGGCGGGCTGATGCTGGGGGCAGGCTACTGGCAGGTTTTCCGCGCCGACGATCTGGCCCGCGACCCGAACGACGCCGGTGTCGTCGCGGCAGCCCGATCCACGGTCCGCGGCCGGATCCTGGACCGGGACGGGCACGTCCTGGCGGACAGCCGGCGGGACGCGCGCGGCGAGCCGTATCGCGTGTACGCCGACGCGTCGTTGAGTGCGCCGCTGGGCTACGCGTCTCGCCTGTATGGATCGGCGGGCCTGGAGGCCGCCTACGCGTCGGAGCTGCTGGGGATGGGCGGCGACGACCCCATGTCGCGTGCCCTCGCGAAGTTCCGTCCGCGCCCCGGGCGCGGCGACGACCTGCGGACCAGCCTCTCGCTGACGCTGCAGCGTCTTGCGGTCCGCCTGCTGGGTGCGGACCGGGGCGCAGTCGTGGCACTCGACCCGCGGACGGGCGAGGTGCTGGCGATGGCCAGCACGCCGACCTACGACGCGTCGGGGATCGCGAATCCCGCCACCTCCCGCGCCGCGTTTGCGGCTGCCCGGGACGATCCCGGGCAGCCGCTGCTCGACCGCGCCGTCCAGGGGCGCTACGTTCCTGGCTCGGCGTTCAAGATCGTGACCGCGATCGCCGCGCTCTCCTCGGGCGCCGTTACCCCGGCGACCACCTTCCCCCAGCAGCCCCGCGCCGAATCGACGGGCCTGCTCGTCTCGGGCTTCCGGGTCCGCGACGGGCACCACGCGTTCACGGGGACCGAGCTGCTGAACTTCGCGCGGGCGACGGAGGTTTCGTGCAACATCTGGTACGCGCTCGCCGGGCTCCGCACCGGTGGCGCAGGGATGGACGAGGCGGCTCGGCGACTCGGCTTCGGGGCGGCGATCCCGTTCGACCTGCCGACCGCGGCCTCGCAGCTGACGAACGGCGGTGGTCCACTGCCCGGCGGCTTCGCGGATGACGTGGAGCTGGCGAATGCCGCGTACGGGCAGGGCGAGGTGCTTGTCACGCCGCTCCAGATGGCGCTCGTGGCGGCCACGGTGGCGAACGGCGGCGTGGAGCCGCGGCCGCGCCTGGTGACTGCGTTTGTCAGCCCGTCGGGCGCGGTCCGGGACGTGTCCGGCGGGACGCTCGGGCGCGTGCTCTCGGCGGAGGATGCGGCCACGATCTCGGCTGCCATGGTCGGCGCGGTCGAGGGCGCCGACGGCCGGAAGTTCACCTCTGGCGCCCAGGTCACCGGAGTCACCGTGGCAGGCAAGACGGGCACGGCCCAGTTGGGCGGGACGGGCGAGCCGCATTCGTGGTTCATCGGCTTTGCGCCCGCGGACGCGCCGACCATCGCGCTCGCGGTGATCGTGGAGCAGGGCGGTGGGGGAGGGAAGCGGGCGGCCCCGCTCGCCGGGGCCCTGCTCCAGGCATATTTCGCGGCGCAGCCGTGACGGACCCGAGCATGCCGGACCACGCTCGGGCGGACCCGACCGCGCCCGCCCCGGACCGCGCGCCCCACGCCGGTCCGCGCGAGCCGCGCCCGCTGATCGAGCGGATCGGCCTTGCCCTCATCGCCGTCGTCATCATCGCGGTCTTCGGCGCGATCGCCGCCGCGTCGTTCACGTCGGGCGATCCGTTCCTGGCGCTGATGGCCGGGATCGGGGCGCTGATGACGGCGTGGGCCTGCGGCTTGACCCTGCTTCGGGGCTGACGCGCGCCCGCGGATTCGGCCCTGGAACCATCCCCGGGGTTCGGACGTACTATTTGGAAACCCCGAGACAGAAGCCCCCGCGAAGAGCGGGCCTTGCGCCGTCCCCGGACTGCCCTCGCCCGACCGACGCGCAGCGACAGGAGCCCGCGAGCACGATGACGAAGATCCAGGAGTCCGGCGAGCGCGTCGTAGCCAACGTGGAGCGGGTGATCGTGGGGAAGCACCACGAGGTCCAGCTGGCTCTCGTCGCCCTTCTCTGCCGCGGCCATCTCCTCATCGAGGACGTCCCGGGCACCGGCAAGACCGTGCTGGCAAAGGCGATCGCGAAGAGCCTCGGCTCGTCGTTCCGGCGGATCCAGTTCACGCCCGACCTCCTTCCGTCGGACGTGACCGGCCTCTCGATCTACAACCAGAAGACGCAGGAGTTCGAGTTCCGACCCGGGCCGATCATGAGCCAGGTGGTCCTCGCCGACGAGATCAACAGGGCGACCCCCAAGACGCAGTCGGCGCTGCTCGAATGCATGGAGGAGCGCCAGGCCACGATCGACGGGATCAGCCACCAGATGCCGGACCCATTCCTCGTCATCGCCACCCAGAACCCGATCGAGTACGAAGGGACGTTCGCACTCCCGGAGGCCCAGCTGGACCGGTTCATGCTCCGGCTCCGGATGGGCTACCCGACGCCCACGGAGGAGATCGTCATCCTCGACGAGCAGAAGCGGGTCCACCCGCTCGATTCCCTGGAGGAGGTCTGCCCGGTCGCGGAGCTGCGCGAGATGCAGGCCGCGGTCCGCGAGATCTACGTCGACGCGAGCGTCGCGGAATACATCGTCCGCCTTGTGAATGCCACCCGGACCCACCCTGACATCTACCTCGGAGCTTCGCCTCGCGGCTCGATCGCGCTCTACCGCGCCGGCCAGGCCAGGGCAGCCCTGCTGGGGCGCGACTACGTCATTCCGGACGACGTGAAGACCCTCGCTGGCCCAGCCCTCGCGCACCGCGTGATCATCAAGACCAGCTCCTCCATCCGCGAGGTGGACGCGGAGACCGTTGTCCGCGAGCTGCTGGACTCCGTGCCCGTCGACGCGCCCGCCCGGCCCGGCGGCCCGCGTCGGATCGAGGCCGAGGCCCCGCGCGGCCGCTGACCGGCCGCGGAGCTCCGTCGCCAGTGCGCTACCTGCGTCGCCTCCCGTTCGTCGTCGTCGCCGGCGTCCTGGTGGTGGCTGCGTTCAGCACCGGCTACGAGTTCCTCTTCTACCTCGTCTATCTGAGTCTCCTCGTGGTCGGCGGGAGCTACCTGGTTACCCGCAACGGGCTCGCGGACCTGGAGGCGGGCTACGCCGTCAACCAGCTCCACGCGCACGTCGGCGACCAGCTCCGCACCACGTACACACTGCGGAACACGAGCCGGTTGCCGAAGCTCTGGCTGGAGGTCCACAACCCGTCGACGCTCCCGATCCCGCTGCCCGGCCGGGCGATCTCGCTCGGGACGCGGCGCGAACGGTCGTGGGTCGCCCGCGTGCCGCTGGTCCGACGCGGCCACTTCCGCGTGGATCCGCTCCAGATCCGGACCGGCGACCCGTTCGGGTTCTTCGAAGCGAACGCGGCCGTCGGGCACGGCGTGACACTGGTCGTGTACCCGAAGGTCGAGCGGATCCCGCGCTGGCGGCTCCGGGCGGTGAGCCTGGAGGGGAGTCGATCCACGCCCGTGCGGACGCACCAGACGACCCCGCTCGCCACCTCCATTCGGCCATACGCGCCTGGCGATGCGTTCAACCGGATCCACTGGCCGTCCACCGCGCGGACCGGCGCGATCCAGGTCAAGGAGTTCGACCTGGAGCAGACAGCCGACGTCTGGCTTTTCGTGGACCTGGAGCGGCGCGTCCAATGCGGGTCGGGCGACGACTCCACGGTCGAGGTGGCCGTCCGCGTCGCGGCGGCGATCGCCGAGCTGGCGCTCTCGGAGAACCGTTCGGTGGGCCTGACCACGACGGGCGCCCGCCTCACCCACCTGTCGCCGGACCGCGGACCGCGCCAGCGTCAGAAGATCCTGAACCTGTTGGCGGCGGTGGACGGCGACGGGACCGTGCCGCTCGTGGAGGCGCTCGTCGCCGGGCTCCCGCTCCTTCGTCGCGGGATGTCGGCCCTTATCGTGACCCCGGCAGCCGAGCCGGCCTGGGTCCGGCCGCTCGCGACGCTTCGCCCCCGGGGAATCGGCACGCAGGTCCTCTACCTGGACCCGCGTGGATTCCTCCGCCACGAGATCGTTGCCGCCGGCCGGAGCATCGAGGAGCCGGATGCCGCCGCTGAACTCGCCGAGCTGGAGCAGGCTTCGCGCCGGGTCCACCACGCGCTGGCAGAGTTCGACGTCCGGACCTGCGCGGTCCCGCCCGGGGTGCCGCTTGGCGAGGTTCTGGTCGGATGAGCGCCGCCCGCACCGCGTTCGACTCCGGGGTGGCCGCCCCGGTGGACGACCAGCGTCACCTGTCCCTCCGACCCGCGGAGGGATGGTCCAGCGTGCTCCTGCTCGCCTTGATGGCGGCGCTCGTCGGCTGGGCCATCGACGATGCGCACTGGGTGCTCGGCAACCGGACGCTGACGAACTTCCTGCCCTGGGCGGGGGTGTTCGGGGTCCTGTGGGGCGTGGTCGCAGCGAAGGCCGGCCGCGGGCGGCTGCTCGCCCACGTCGGCGGCGCCGTCGTCGCCACCACCTGGCTCACGCTCGTGGTAGGCGCCCAGCTTGCCCCCGGCGAGTCGATCGGCGGGCTCTTCCAGGCCACCTCGAACTCGGTCGTGGAGGCGTACTTCGACCTCGTCATCCGCGGCCGTGCCACCACCACGGAGATCGGGCACTTCCTGCTCGTGCTGGGGATCATCTGCTGGGGGGCGGGCCACTTTGCCGGGTACACCTCGTTGGCCCACCGGCGCCCCGTTGCGGCGGTCTTGCTGCCGGGCTCGATCCTCCTCGCAAACGTCCTGCTGACGACCCGGGACCAGTACCCGCTGCTCGTGGTCTTCTCGCTGGCGGCCCTCCTCTTCCTCGTCCGGTTCCACGTCGCGGACGAGCAGCAGGCGTGGGTCCGGCACCGGATCGGCGACGTCGGCGACGCGGTCGGGCTCTCCCTCCGAGCCGGTCTCACCTTCGTTGGCATCGCCGTCCTGGGCGCGCTCCTCCTGACGCAGTCAGCCTCGTCGGCGCCGCTCGCGGACGCGTGGCCGGGACTGAAGGACAAGTTCATCGAGCTCGCCAAGCCGTTGGCCCGGTACTTCCCGGCCGGCGGGTCGACCCGGATCACGGGCACCCAGTTCACGGATTCAGTCACGGTGACCGGTGCGTGGGTGACCGACTCGACGCCGATCTTCACGATCCAGACGCCGGCCGGCAGCCCGCGCGGGAAGTGGCGCGCCGTTGCCTACGACCGGCTGACCGGGAACACGTGGAGCTGGAGCCAGACGGCGGAAGTGAGCGTGGGGGCGTCCGTCGGGCTCCTCGCCGGCACCCGCGACGCACCACTCGACACCGTCAGCTACGTGACGGCCGACTACCAGGTGAGCGGTCTCGAGGCAGGCAGCATCGTGGTGACGCCGGGGATCCCGACGCTTCTTGACCGCACCGCCCACGTGACCCTGGTCCAGAGCGGCGGCGACACCGCGTTCGGCCGGATCCTGCCCGCGGGCGGCAGCAGCTACACGCTCGAGGCGCTCTTGCCGGACCTGTCAAGACCCGACGACCCGAAGGCCCTGACGGCGAACCGCCTCCGGGCGGCTGGGACAGAGTACCCGGCCGACCTGCTGGCGAAATACACGGCGATCGAGCCCGGAACCGTGGGGCCGGAGACGCGCGCGCTGCTGTCCGCGATCATCAGCCAGGCCAAGCCCACGACGCCGTATGACGTGGCGCGGGAGATCGAGTCGTACCTGCGCGACAGCCGCCACTTCACCTACAGCACGGATGTCACGAACGTCGACTGCGGCGGGCGCGGCGTCGTCGACTGCTTCGTCTTCTCGCGGACGGGCTATTGCGAGCACTACGCCTCGACGATGGTGATGATGCTTCGCACGGAGGGAATCCCAGCCCGATTCGTCGAGGGGTTCCTGCCCGGCGATCGTGACGCGAGCGGTCGCGAGACGATCCGCCGCGACCGGGCACACGCCTGGGTAGAGGCGTGGTTCCCGGGCGCCGGCTGGATCGATTTCGACCCGACTGGGGGCGGCGTGGGCCTCCCGGTCCCGCTCCCGGCGGGCCCCGCCGTCGCGACCGTCGCGCCCTCCGCCAGCGCGGGCTCGAGCGGGAGCCCGGGCGCGACCCGGCGGGCCGGCGTCGACGAACCGGGTGGGCCGACGGGCGGTGGGTCCACGAGCGGCTTTCGGACCCCGGGCATCGGGCCGATCATCGTGGTCGTGATCCCGCTCTCTGGCGCGCTGCTCGGACTCGCCTTCGTCCTGCTCCGGCGCCGTCTCGGCCGGCCGGCCGAGCCCGTGGCCGTCTACCGCACAGTGGCCGGCCTGGCCGGCCGGCTGGGCTACCCGCGCCGCCCCACCCAGACCGTCTACGAATACCTGGGGTCGCTCTCCGACGTCGTGCCCGCCGTCCGGCCGGACCTGCAGCTCGTGGCCCGCTCCACGGTAGAGGCGACGTACGGCCGACGGCGCTTGGGAGCGGATCGCCTCTCGGCTCTCGGCGAAGCACAGCGACGGCTCCGCGTCGCGCTCCTCCGCCTCGCGTTCGTGCGTCGCAGGGGCGGGCGCGGCTGATATAGAGCTAGAGGGCGCCGCTCCGGGAACGCGCGGCGGCCTCGTCCTCGGCGCGCCGTTCCGCCTCGCCCGCCTCGATCTCAAGCGGCGCGAGGTGCTCGGTCCGGTTCCAGGCTCGCAGGACCGTCCGGCCGTTGCGAATGTCGAGGACGCCGATCCCGGTCGTGGTCTGGGTGAACGTCCAGAAGCGGTCGAGAGGCAGGCCGAGCAGCGCGAGCAGCGCGACCTTGAACACCCCGTCGTGGCCGACCAGGAGCGTCCACGGTCCGGCGTGGGGGTCGTAGAACGACCCGGCGGCCGGGGCCGGGGAGCCGGGAACGGCGGCGGCCCGCTCGGTGTCGGCGACGGTCGTGGATGCTCGCGCGAGCCCGTCGATCACCCGGGCGAGCGCTGCCCGGACCCGCCGGTCCACCTCGATCAGGGATTCGCCCCCGGGCGCGAAGCTCCGGACGGGGTCGCGGCGCCAACCGGCGACCTCGGCCGGCCAGCCTGCCTCGACCTCCCGCTGGTACAGCCCCTCCCACACACCCTGCGCGATCTCACGGAGACCCGGCTCCGGGATCAGAGGCGGCGCCTGCCGGCCGCGGGCGGCGATTGCCGCCGCCACCGCGGCCGCCGTCTGAGCGGTTCGGGCCAGCGGGGAATAGACGATCGCGACGGGGTCTCCGGGTGGCACCGGCAGCCGCGGCGCGGCCGCCGGGTCGGCCAGGCGCACGCCGGCGAGCGCCGCCTGGCGCTCACCGAGCGGCGAGAGGGGCGTGTCGGCCTGACCCTGGAAGCGGCCCTCGGCCAGCCAGACGGACTGGCCATGCCGGAGCAGGACGAGCGAGGCGGCGAGATCTGATGGGACGGCGAGGGGCGCCACCGTCCCGGGCGCTTCGGTCACGCGCCGTCTCCGAGCTCGACGCTCCAGATGTCCAGGACGCCGTCCATCGCCCGGATGTGATCGGCGACGTCGTCGGGGACGGCCTCGTCCAACGCGAGGAGCATGAACGCATCGCTCCGCGGTGCCGAGCGGCCCAGGTGCATCGCGCTGATGTTGATGTCCGCCTCGCCGAGCATGACCCCGATCCGGCCCATCATCCCGGGGCGGTCCTGGTGGCGCGTCACGAGCATCCATGGCGCGGGTGCCATCTCCAGCTCGTAGTCGTCCAGGCGCACGAGTCGCTGCTCGCCGTTCGCGAGCGTCCCGGCGACTGCGTGCGGGAGGCCGTCCACGACGCCGGTCACGGTGACCAGGGTCGCGAACGCGCCCGCGTCGGGCGTCTTCCGCTCGACGAGAGTGATCCCTCGTGCCTTCGCGAGGAGGGCCGCGTTCACAAGGTTGACCCGCTCCGTCGTGGTTCCCTCGAGCAGGCCGCGAAGCAATGCCGCCTGGAGGGGCGTGACGTCGTGGGCGGCCAGCTCGCCGGCCACCTCAAGGGTGAGCGTCTCCACCGCTCCCCGGGCGAACTGGGCGTAGAAGCGGCCGAGCGTCTCCGCGAGCGGCAGGTACGGCGCGATCGCGCGCGCGGTTTCGGGCGTCAGGAGCGGCGCGTTCACCGCGTGGCGCGCGGGCCGGCCGTCCAGCACGTCGAGGACCTGCTGGGATGCCTCCTCGGCGACCAGCACCTGGGCCTCGGCGGTCGATGCGCCGAGATGCGGCGTGAGGACCGTGTTCGGCGCGTCGAGGAGCGGGTTGCCGGTCGGCGGCTCTGTCGTGTACACGTCGATCCCGGCTCCCGCGATCGTGCCGGCGCGGAGCGCCGCCGCGAGCGCCGCCTCGTCGACGACCGCGCCGCGGGAGACGTTGAGCAGGAACGCGGACGGTTTCATCCGGGCCAGCTCGGCGACGCCGATCAGGCCCTTGGTGGTCTTCGTCACGGGCACGTGGAGCGTGACCGCATCCGAGCGCCCAAGGAGCTCCTCGAACGGGACGAGCTCGATTCCGTGGCGCGCCGCCTGCTCGGCGGACACGAACGGGTCGCTGCCGATCACGATCATCTCGAGGGCGCGCGCCCGGTCGGCGATCGCCTGGCCGATCTTCCCGAGGCCGACGATGCCGAGTGTCTTGCCGCGCAGCTCATGGCCCGAGAAGGCGCTTCGCTTCCACTCGCCACGCCGCATCGAGGCGTCTGCCGCGGCGACCTTGCGGGCCAGCGCGAACAGGAGGGCCAGCGTCAGCTCGGCCGCCGCGATGGTGTTCCCCGTGGGCGCGTTCACAACGGTGATCCCGGCCCGCGTCGCCGCGTCCAGGTCCACGTTGTCCACGCCCACGCCGGCCCGGCCGATCACCGTCAGGCGGGTGCCCGCGGCGATCATCTCCGCGTCCACCTTCACCTGGCTGCGCACGACGAGCGCGTCGTACTCGGGCAGGATCGCCCGGTACTCCTCTGGCGTGAGACCGACCTTCTCGTCGACATCGTGCTGGCGGCGGAGGATCTCGATGCCCTCCGTCGCGAGCGGCTCCGCGACGAGGATCTTCATGCTGGGACTCCTTCGGCCGCTGCGGGACGTGCCTCGACGGCCGCAAGGACGGCGCGCTGAGCAGCCGCGACCGCCGCACCCGGCTCCGTCGGACGGCTGAACATCCGGGCGACCTCCTCGAGGACGCCGATGGCGCCGAGGATGTCGTCCAGGTTGACGGCACCGAGGTGGCCGACCCGGAAGATCTTCCCCTTGAGCTTGCCCTGGCCGCCGGCGAGGACAAGCTGCCGGGCCTTCACCTCGCCGTTGAACGCCTTCCAGTCGAGGTCCTCGGGGATCCAGGCTGCCGTCACCGTGTTCGACGCGAACGCCGGCTCGGCCAGGAGCCGGAAGCCGAGCGCCTCCAGCCCGGCGCGCGTCGCGGCGGCGCAGGCCGCGTGGCGGGCGAAGACCCCGGCAGGCGTCTCGGCCTCCATCAGCTCCAGGCCTGCGTCCACCTGGTACATCACGGCGACCGCGGGCGTCCATGGCGTCTGGCCGTTGGCGGCCGTCTTCCGCGCGTCGCGAAGGTCGAAGTAGAAGCGCGGCATGCGCGCCTCATCGGCTGCGAGCCAGGCGCGCTCCGAGAGCGCGATCATCGACATCCCGGGCGCGGCCATCCACGCCTTCTGGGAGCCGGTCACCACCACGTCAAGGCCCCAGGCGTCCATCGCGAACGGGACCGCGCCGAGAGCGGATACGCCGTCCACGAGGATGAGCGCCTCGGGAGCGAGCTCACGCACCACCGCGGCGAGCGCCGCGATCGGGTTCGTGACGCCCGTCGACGTCTCGTTGTGGGTCAGCAGGACCGCGCGGTAGTCGGCGTCAGCCGCGAGGTGGGCGCGCAGCGCCGCCGGATCCGCGGCCCGGCCCCACTCGGTCTCGAGGCGCGTGACATCGGCGCCATAGACGCTCGCGATCTTCGCGAAGCGGTCGCCGAACGCGCCGGTGGGGACGGCGAGGACGCGATCAGCGGGAGAGAGCGCGTTGACGATGGCGGCCTCCAGCCCGCCCGTGCCGGCCGCGGTGATCAGCAGGACCTCCTGCTGGGTACCGAAGAAGACCCGCATGCGGCGATCGATCCGGGCCAGCAAGGCCGCGAACTCGGGGCCGCGGTGGTTGATCATCTGGCGCCCACCGGCCTCTCGCACCGAAGGGGGCAGGTGGGTCGGGCCTGGGATCCGGAGGTTGGGCTCAAAGCGGTACACGGCGGCGCCTCCTGGTAGGGCGGTCGATCGCGGCCGTCCGCGCCCGGGGGCGCGCACGGACTTGCCTGAGGGTAGGGGAGGCGGAGGCGCGCCGTCCAGCGTGGTATATATGCGTGCATATGCCTGCGCTGAAGCGGACCACGATCCTGGCCGAGCCGGACCTGCTGGATCGGCTGGACCGGCATGCCCGACGGACGCGGTCGACCAAGACGGCGGTGATCGCGGCCGCGCTGGAGGCATATCTCTCTGCCCACGAGGCCGCCCCGCGGCTCGCGTTCATCGGGGTCGGGCGGAGCGCCCATGGGCGCCTGTCGCTCGACGCCCGCCGGATCGCCGAGCGCGAGGTCGGTACGCGGCGTCGCGCCGACGGGGGCGGCTGACGAATGGCGGTGCTGCTGGACGTGTCGGCGATCGTCGCCGCAGCCGACACAGCGGACCTCAACCACGACGCCGCCCGTGCCTGGTTCGGACGCGTCGACGAGCCGCTGCTGCTCGGGGCGCTCACCCTGGGCGAGGCCGACCACGTCCTCCAGCGGGAGCTGGGCCAGCCGGCGGCGCTTGCCCTCGTCGAGGCGCTGACGAGCGGTGCGATCCGGGTGGTCGCGCCCACGCACGAGGACCTCATCTGCGCCGCCGCGCTGCTGGTGGAGCATGCCGAGCACCGTCCCCGCCTCTCGGACGCGCTCCTCGTGGCCGCCGCCGGGCGCCTGGGCGTTCATCGGATCGCCACGTTCGATCGGCGGCCGCTGGCAGTGCTGGTGCCGCGCGGCCCGCGGGGGGAGCGGCTCCTGGACCTGGAGCCGTGATTGGGCAGCGCGCGCGGAGACCTGGTCATTGCCGGCGCGCACCGGGCGGCGCATGATCATGGCCATGAGTTGATGCTTGAGCGTTCTGGGAGGGCGACAAGATGGCCAGGTCCAGGCGCCGATCGGTCCGCGTGTCCAGGCGACCCGAGCCGCCCGACGAGACGCCCCTGGACCTGGGCGGGGTTGTCCGACAGGTTGGCCTGTTCGAGTCCATCAACGGCCTCCCGCATGGCGTCGCCGCGGGCGTCGTCGGGATCGTCATCGGGCTGGTTGCGCTCCTCGGTCGCCCGGTTGCGCGTCTGCTCAGGTCCGTCACGCGGTGGTGAGAGTCGCGACTCCAGACGCTCGTGGCGTACGCCCCGCGCCTGGGTCCGCGCGTGTTACGCGGTATCGAGCGGGATCCCCTTTTGTGACGGCGAGGTCACTCGCCGCGCCGGCGCCGCGCTTCCGCCTTCGCGTCGAGCCGGGCCAGGTGGAGCTCGCGGAGGCGTGACTCGGCGCCGGCCTCGGTAGGTTCCCAGAACCGTCGACCCGCGACGCCGCGTGGCAGGTATGCCTGGTCGACCGCGGCGTCCGACGCGTCGCGCGGATTCCGATAGGTCTTCGCGGCCGGGCGGAGATGCCCCGGTACCGGACGCGGGCCATGCGCGCGCAGCTCGTCGCGGGCGGCGAAGAAGGCCCGGCCGGCGGCCGCGGACTTGGGCGACGCAGCGAGAAAAGTGGCGGTTTGCGCGAGCGCGTAGAGGCCCTCGTCGTTCGTTTCGGCGCCGATCTTCTCGACCGCTGTGAGGGCCGCCACGGCAAGC
>JADGQG010000022.1 GCA_017882025.1 Chloroflexota bacterium | reverse complement strand
GCCCACCTCGCGCACGACGCGCCGGAAGAGGGCGTTGTCGGGCGCCGTCGTGTAGCCCGCGATCGCGTCCATCTTGTCGAGGGTCCCGCCGGAGTGGCCCAGGCCGCGCCCGGAGATCATTGGAACGGCGCCGCCGCAGGCCGCGACGATCGGCGCCAGCATGAGGGAGACCTTGTCGCCGACGCCCCCGGTGGAGTGCTTGTCGAGCGGCGGGCCGGGCAGGTCCGCATCCGACCAGTCCAGCACGCCGCCGGAGTCGCGCATGGCGCAGGTCAGCGCCACGGTCTCGGCGCGGGTCATGCCGCGGAAGAAGACCGCCATCGCGAACGCCGCGGCCTGCCCCTCGCTGATCGAGCCGTCGGTGATCCCGGCGACGAAGAACGCGATCTCCTGCTCCGTGAGCGCGCGGCCGTCGCGCTTCGCCCGAATGACCTCCTGCGGGAGCACCCGCTACCCTCCCGATCCCCGCTTGGCGGCGAACGAGCCGGCGAATGCCCGGACGAGGCGGGTCAGGTCCGCGGCCGCGATCGCCGCGCCGCGGAGCGTCTGCTCGTGGTCGACCGGTACGTCGCTCATCCCGACTGCCAGGTTCGTGATCGCGCTGATCGCGACGACCCGAAGACCCGCGTGGCGCGCGACGATCACCTCCGGCACCGTCGACATCCCGACCGCGTCCGCGCCGAGCACCCGGTAGGCGCGGATCTCCGCCGACGTCTCGAAGAGCGGGCCGCGAAGCGCGCAGTAGACGCCCTCGTGAAGGCGGATCCCCAGCCCCGCCGCCAGCTCCAGCAGCCGGGAACGGAGGGCCGGGTCGTAGGCATCCTCGAGGCCCACGAAGCGCTCGCCCCAGGCGTCGTCGTTCGGCCCGATGAGGGGATTGGTCCACATGAAGTTGAGGTGATCCGTGATCAACATCAAGCTGCCCGGCCCGGCCTCGTTCCGCAGGGAGCCCGCCGCGTTCGTCAACAGGAGCGCCTCAACCCCGAGTGCGGCAAATGTGCGGATCGGGAGCTTGATGACGGCTGGCAGGTGGCCCTCGTAGAGGTGGAAGCGGCCCTGCATGCAGCCGACCGTCACGCCGTCCAGCTCGCCAACCAGGAAGCGGCCCGCGTGGCCGGCCACCGTGGACGTCGGGAAGCCCGGGATCTCCGCGTACGGGATCGCAACCGCGTCGTCCAGGAGGTCGGCGAGGCCGCCAAGCCCGGAGCCCAACACGATCCCGAGGCGCGGCGCGCGCCCGCCGGCGCGCGCCCGGATCAGGGCCGCGGCGACGCCGGGATCGCCGGCGACGCCTGGATCGCCGGAGGAGCCGGGGTCGCCGGTGACCGGCAGGCTCATCGCGGGGTGTCCTTGAGCAGGAACTCGGGCCCGAAGCTCAGCGGCAGCAGCTCGCCGAGCGTGACGGTGCGGATGACGCCGGCCGGGCCGGCAAGGTGGAGCGGCGCGTCGAGCGCCATGAACTCGCGGAGTCGCTGGCGGCAGCCGCCGCACGGGGAGGGGAGTCCGGAAGCCGGGTCGGCCACGACGAGGGCTTCGGCGACCCTCCGGCCGCCCGCGGCGATCAGGACGCCGATCGCAGACGCCTCGGCGCACTGCCCCTGCGGGTAGGCCGCGTTCTCCACGTTCGGCGCCGCGTGGATCCGGCCATGCTCATCGCGCAGGGCGGCGCCAACAGCGTAGCCCGAGTATGGCGAGTACGATCGCTCCCGGGCCGCGACCGCGGCTGCGAGGAGGTCATCCGGCGAGCCGGCGGTTGGCATCGGGTTGGGCCTCCGTGGTCGCGATTCGGCGCGAACGACTTGTCGGCGCGAACGCCCGGATGCGTGGACAATCGCTTTGACCGTCCAGCCTCGGATGTGTATAGTACCGGGGCGGGGTGGAGCAGCGGCAGCTCGTCGGGCTCATAACCCGAAGGTCAGGGGTTCGAATCCCCTCCCCGCAACCAAAGACGAATCCACCAGCGAACCCCGGCCCGCCCGCCGGGGTTCGTGCTTTCCAGGACGGCCGCCTCGCTGTGTCCTCAGCCGCACCCGATCGTCGGCACCGGGCCGATCTTCACTCGCGACGGGTCGCGGCGCGACAGTTCCAGTTCAAGGTCAACGCGGAAGTGGTCGGCATGAACGTGCCGATCCCGGTGCCGGTCGCCTACTACACGGCGTCGGCGGCTGGAAGGCCTCGCTCGTCGGCGATCCGTTCGTCCCGCCCGCGGGCTACTCCCAGCGGAACGTGCGCGCCGTGAGGATCGTGGCGCCGGCCGCCCATGCGCCGAGGAGCAGGAGCGGCCCTACGGCGTCGCCGGTACTGGTGCCGAGGCCGATCCTGAGCGAATCGGCGAGCGCCGCGGACGGGACGAGCGAGGCGAGCGCGCCGAGCACGCCGGGCAGCTGGTGCGCCGGCACGAGGAGCCCCCCGAGCAGGAGCGCCAGCAGGAAGAGCGCGTTCGTCAGCGCCATCGTGGCCTCTGCCCGCAAGGTTCCGGCCAGGAGCAACCCGAGCGCGCTGAAGGCGCCCGTTCCGAGGGCGACCGCCACGACGACGACCAATGGATCCCACCCGGGCCCGGGAAGCCAGCCGAACACGGCGACCGCGAGCCCGACCAGGAGGACGGCCTGGACTGCCTCGACCACCACGATCGTCCCGATCTTCGCGACGAGGAGCTGGCCGCGCGTGAGCGGCGATCCACCCAGCCGCTTGAGGACGCCGTAGGAGCGCTCGAAGCCTGTCGAGATCCCCAGGTTGACCAGCCCGGCCGCGACGATCGCGGTCGCGAGGATCGCCGGGAGGACCGCGTCGATCGGGCGCGCCCCCGGCGCCGCGGTCGCGGCGGCCGGAAGCACGGGCACGGACCCGAAGAAGAGGAGCAGGACCACCGGCAGCACGAGGGTCACGAAGAGGTTCTCGAGGCGGCGGCTGGTGAGGCGTAGCTCCATCTCGAGGGCGGATGCGATCCGCGCCACCGGCGAGGATGGCCGGCCGTCGCCGCGGCGGAGCACGTCGGGTGCCATGGGGCGGCTCATTCGGCGCTCGTGCCGGTGATGGCTTCGCTGCCCCTGCCAGCAACGGCCGCGTCGGCGCCCCTGTCCCGGGCCGCCGAGCGTGTCTCATCGCCCGGCCGCGCCTCCGCGATCAGCTCGAGGAATCGCTCCTCCAGCGTGCCGCCGGACGTCTGCAGCTCCGCGAGGAGGAGGCCGCGCTGCTCGCACCAGTCGGCCAGGTAGGCGATCGAGCGCGGATCCGGCGCGCGCCCGGCAAGCCGGTGACGTCCGGGCGCCCCATCCGGCGCGAGGGTCCCGCCCAGCGCCGCGCCCAGCGCGCCGAGCTCGCTCGAATCGATCGCGACGCTGGCCCCGTCACTGGCCGCCAACCGGAACCGCAGGAGCGGTCCGGACCCGGCCACGAGCTCGGCTGGCGTCCCGGCCGCGACGACCCGGCCCCGGTCCATCACCACGACCCGGTCCGCCAGGCGTTCGACGTCGGCGAGCTCGTGCGTGGTCAGGAGAATCGTGCGGCCGGCCGACCGGAGCTCGGCGATGAGCGAACGCACCGTCGCCTTCGCGGCAGGATCCATGCCGGCGGTCGGCTCGTCGAGGACCAGGAGCTCGGGGCGCCCGACCAGCGCGAGCGCCAGCGAGAGTCGCTGCTTCTCACCGCCCGAGAGGAGCTTGTAGCGCCGGTTCGCGGCATGCGCCAGACCCAGGAGCTCGAGAAGCTCGTCGGGATTCGCAGGGTCCGCGTAGAAGCGGGCGTGGAGCCGGACCAGCTCGCGCGGACGGCCCTGGGGCGTGATGCCTCCCTGCTGGAGCATCAGGCCGACCCGGGCGTGGAGCGCGGCGCGGTCGCGCACGGGGTCCAGCCCCAGGACGCGAATCTCGCCGCCATCCGAGCCGCGGTAGCCTTCCAGGATCTCCACCGTGGTGGTCTTGCCGGCGCCGTTCGGGCCGAGCAGGGCCACGATCTCGCCCTGCGGAACCGACAGGTCAAGGCCGTCGAGAACGACCAGCGTCCCGTAGCGCTTGCGCAACCCACGGACCTCGATCGCGAGCGGCATCCCGGGGAAGCCCGCCGCGGGCCCGCCGGGCTCGACTGCGACCTGGTGACCGGCGGCCGCGGCATTCCCGGCAGTGGTCATTTCAGGATCGCCGCGAGGATCGCGTCGAGCTCCGCCGCGTCGCGGACCTGCCCGATCTGGAGGTCACGGACGATCCCCCCGCGATCGATGAAGTAGGTCTGCGGCGGGGCGAGAACCGCCCACGGCTGCGCGATCGTGCGGCCAGGGTCCGCGACCGTCGGCCAGTCGGCCTTCTCGTCCGCCACGAAGGCCCGCGCCGGCGCGGCGTCGTCCTTGAAGAGGACGCCCACGACCTGGAGCCCCTCCGTCGCGTGGCGTTTCTCCGCGGCCGCGAGGAGCGGGAACTCGTCCCGGCACGGTCCGCACCACGACGCCCAGAAGTTGACGAGGACGGGCGACCCGCGAAGCGAGGCCAGGTCGAACGGCGCACCGTCGAGGGTCGTGCCCGCGAGTGACGGAGCGGGCTTCCCAATAAGCGGCGAGCCGATCTGGATCACCGATGCGCCGGGCGTGATCGCCACGCCGCCCGTCGCGCAGCCGGCCAGCATGCTCGATGCCACGGCAACGACGGCGAGTCGGGTGGCGAGCCGGAGGAGGTGATGGGTGGAGCGCGAGGTCATGAGATGGGTCCCGGTGCCGGGAGGGCGCCGCCCGACCCGATGGTCGCGACGAGTCGCCGGCGCGTGCGGTCACTTGATGGTGAGCGTCCCCGTCATGTTCGCGTGGACGGAACAGACGAAGGCATACGTGCCGGTCGGCAGGGCCGGCACATTGTAGGTTCGGGTGTCGGTCCCGTTGAAGATGTCGCCCTTGAAGACCTCTTGACCGGTGGCCGAGTCCTTGTGGATCGAGACGTTGTGCGGGATCCCCGCGTCGTTGTTGGCAAACACGATCTGGAACGGCGTGTTCGCCGGCGCCTCCAGGGTGGACTTGTCGTACGCGATGCCGCTGGCGGTGAGCTGGAGCGAGACCAAGGCGCCCGGCGCCGCGCTTGCCGCAGGAGAGCCGGCCGGACCGCCGGCGGAGGGCGCCGCGCTCGCCGCCAGGGAGCCGGCCGCTGCGGACGGCTTCGCGGACCCCGCCACGATGGCCGCGGAGCCCCTCGGCGGGACGATCCCGGCCGCGACCAGGATGCTCGCCGCGAAGATCGCGCCGAAGGTAAGCAGCGTGACGGTAGGGAAGCGCGGGGCGGGGATGTTCTCGAGATGACCGATCGCGTCGGCCCGTACCGTCTCGCGGTACTCGGCGCGGGCGTCGCGCAGCCAGCCGAGGAGGGCGATGACCAGCATGACCACGCCGCCGAAGAAGATCGCGACGTTGAGCACCCCGCCCAGCACCAGCGCCGATGCGGCGATGGCGAGCAGGAGCGGCCGGAAGCTGGGCCCCGGGATGTGGACGCCGGTCGGCGGTCCAGCATGGATCGCGGCCGGCAGCACGACCGGAGCCTCCAGCGCGTCGTACTCGCGGCTCGCCTCGCGCCCCCAGTAGAGCAGGCCCGAGACGAGCGCCACGATCCCGATCGCGATCGCCAGGAGGCCGAACGGCTGGATCGTCCAGGCGGTCGAGTCCGCGATTGGCTGCTTCGTCACCGGATCGATCCGGGGCCCGACGTGGACGAAGAGGAGGGCGAGGAAGAAGCAGGCGAACCCGGCGGCCGCGAGGAACGGCGCGAGACTCGGCCCGGGCATGTGGATGTGGGCCGGCGTTGGCGCCGCGGGAAGCGGTCGAGTCCGCGTGGGTGGTGCCGCCAGCGCGCGGCGCATGACCCAGGCCAGGTAGGCGACCACGAGCGCCGCGAGCGCCAGCGGAATCAGCGCGATGAGCGCGCCCCAGTCCGGCGAAACCAGCTTGCTGACGAACTCGAGAAGCGAATCCCAGGGCGACATGAGGGCGGGATTCGCCTGCGCCGCGCTACTCGGTCTCGTCGCCGCGCGGCGAGGCGGCCATCAGGACGAAGCTCATGAGGCCCGTCGCCACGCCCAGCGCGAGAAGCAACGTCACGCCGACCCAGTCACGGCTGAGCAGCCCGTAGACCAGGCCGAGCCCGCCGAAGACGAAACCGACCAGCATGGCTCGCCGCGGCCGCATGATCATGAGCGCGATCCTCCGGCCATCAGAGCAGGTAGAGCGTCGAGAAGAGCGCGATCCAGACGACGTCCACGAAGTGCCAGTAGATGGAGGTCGCCTCCACTGCGTCGTGGTGCTTCGCCGAGAACTGCCCGGCCATCCCGCGATAGAGCACGACGCTGAGCATGATCGCACCACCCAGCACGTGCGCGCCATGGAAGCCCGTCAGCGTGTAGAAGGTGCTGCCGAACGCCGTGTCGGTAATCCCGAAGCCCAGCTGCGTGTAGTCGTACACCTGGCCGACCAGGAACGTCAGCCCCAGCACCAGGGTGATCCCGGTGTTCCGGAGAAAGCCCGTCCGGTCGCCCCGCCGGATCGCCGAGACGCCCAGCTGCATCGTCACCGACGAGAGCACGAGGATCGTTGTCAGGATGGCCGGAAGGACGATCTCGTGGTGGATCTGGAACGGCTTGAATGTCGCTTCGTTCACGAAAGGCGGCCACTGGGTGGCGTTCAGGCGGACGTTGAAGTAGGCCGCAAAGAGGCCGGCGAAGAACATCACCTCGGAGACGATGAACAGGATCATCCCGAGGATCGGGTTGCTGATCCCCCGCTGGCCGTGCGCCCGGCTCTCACCCAGGGCGGCCACGTGCGTTGTGAGGGCGCTGCTGTTCGCGGCCACGGTCAGTGCCCCGCCGTCAGCGCCGGCGCGTCATTCGCGTGGCGCTGGTCGAAGACCGGTCGCTCTGAGCGGATCGGCGGCAGGTGGTCGAAGTTGTAGGGCGGCGGCGGCGACGAGGTGGCCCACTCCAGCGTGTTTCCTTCCCACGGGTCGTCTCCCGCGGGCTCGCCGCCGCGAAGGGTGACGAAGATGTTCCACAGGAAGGGCAGCATGGCCGCGGCGATCGTGAAGCCGCCGATCGTGGCGAGGAGGTTGAGGTCGTTCCATCCCGCGGTTGCGCTGTAGTCGGCGATCCGCCGCGGCATCCCCGAGATGCCCAACAGGTGCATCGGGAAGAAGGTGAGGTTCATCCCGATGAAGATCCCGACGAAATGGATCTTGCCCAGGCCCTCGTTCAGCTTCCGCCCGAACATCTTCGGCCACCAGTAGTAGAGGCCCGCGAAGATGCCCATGATCGAGCCGCCGAAGAGGACGTAATGGATGTGGGCCACGATGAAGTAGGTCGCATGGACCTGGTAGTCCACGGGCACCGCGGCGAGGAACGCGCCGTTGATCCCGCCGATCAGGAACAGCGACAGGAAGCCCACCGCAAAGAGCATCGCGGTCGTGAAGCGGATCTTGCCGCGGAACAGGGTGGCGACCCAGTTGAACATCTTCACGCCGGTCGGCACCGCGATAAGGAACGTCATCAGGCTGAAGAACGGCAGGTAGACCGAGCCGGTCGTGAACATGTGGTGGGCCCAGACGGAGAATCCAAGGGCGCCGATCCCCGCGGTGGCAAACACGAACGCCTTGTACCCGAAGAGCGGCTTGCGGCTGAAGGTCGGGATGACCTCGCTCACGATCCCCATCGCGGGCAGGATCATGATGTAGACGGCCGGGTGGCTGTAGAACCAGAAGACGTTCTCCCAGAGGATCGCATTGCCCCCGGCGAGCGCGGTGTTGAAGAAGCTGCCGCCGAGGTTGCGGTCGATGTAGAGCATGATCAGCGCGCTCGTCAGCACGGGGGTGCCCATGAGGACAAGGACGCTGGTGACCATGGTCGTCCAGACGAAGACGGGCATCCGGAAGAGGGTCATCCCCGGCGCCCGCATCTTGAAGATCGTGACCAGGAAGTTGATGGCGCCCAGGATGGAGCTGGTGCCGACCAGCGTCAGGGCGACGATCCAGAGGTCGGTACCGGGGCCCGTGGAGAACTTCGCCTGCGCCAGCGGGCTGTAGCTGGTCCAGCCCTCCGCAGCCGCGCCGCCGAGCGGGAACCCCATGAGCGCGATCACCGCCGAGAGCGGCAGCAGCCAGAACGAGAGCGCATTGATCCGCGGGAACGCCATGTCCGGCGCGCCGATCATGAGGGGCACGAGGTAGTTGCCGAAGCCCGCCAGGAACGGGATGACGACCCAGAAGATCATCACGGAGGCGTGCATCGTGAACATCTGGTTATACGTGGCCTCGGTCATGAACTGGAGCCCCGGCTGGGCGAGCTCCGTTCGCACCGCCAGCGCGAAGATCCCGCCGACCAGGAAGAGGATCAGCGAGTTGAACGTGTAGAGGATCCCGATCTTCTTGTGATCGGTCGTCGTCAGCCATTCGTAGAGCCCGGTGCGGTAGGTCGCCGCGGGCCGGAGGGCGGTGGTGGCCATCAGGGCTCTCCTACTTGACCGTCACGGTGCCGAGCTCGCCGCAGGAGAGCCGGCCGGGCCGCTGGGGGAGGGCGGCGCCGCGGAGGGCGCCGGGGGCGGCGTCAGCTCCTGCTGGAGCCACGCCACGTAATCGACCTTCGATTCCACCTTCACCTGGAACTCCATGAACTGGTGGTAGAGGCCGCAGAACTGGGTGCACTGGCCGCGGTAGATGCCGATCCGGTCCGCGGTGAACTGGATCACCTGGTCCTTGCGGGGCGTGATGTCGCGCTGGAAGAGGAAGGCCGGGACGTAGAACGAGTGGATGACATCCGTGGAATGCAGCTGGAGCTCCACCGTCTCGTTGACGGGGACGTGCATCGTGGGCGGAGTCCAGTTCGAGCGGTCACCGCCCGCCGGTAATGTCCCGAAGACGGTCACGCATTTGCCCTTGTTGACGGGCGCACCGCAGTCCTGCCAGGCCACACCCTCGGGCGCGTAGACGAACTCCCACTGCCACTGGTAGGCCACCACCCCGATTCGAACCGGCGGCGTTGGTGTGCGTGCATCGACCGTGTTGAGCGTCTGCCAGGAGAGGACGAACAGGGCGAGCACGATCGCGATGGGGATCGCCGTCCAGATGATCTCGAGCCGGTTGTTGCCGTGAATCTGCGGCGGCAGCTCGTCGTCGCCCGCCCGGCGGCGGTAGCGCACGACCGCGAAGAGGATCAGCCCCTCCACGAGGAAGAAGACCGCCGCGCCGATCACGAACACGATGTCGTAGATGTTGCGGGAGGCCTGGCCCTGGACGGAGGCGGCGTCCGGCGGAACGGCATTCCGCAGGCTGAAGTCGGAGCACGCGGAGAGGAGGACGGCGAGCGCCCCGAGGGCTGCGACCACCCCAGCGCGGCGAGCCCATCTCTTCGCAGTCAGACCCATGCGTTTGTTGAACCTCGTGCACCTGCCGCGGCACTCCGCCCGGACGTGCCCGGCGGCTCCTCCCTCGCCTCGCTCTGGCTCCGGGGACGGCGGAGGTGCGCAAGCGCGGGAATGATACCCGAAGCGTGAGAAAAGATGCTCGCGTGCGCATTCGTCATGGGCGCTGTCCTGTCTCCGGGACGGCCACGGGGCCGGGGGGACCTCGTCCGCGGCGCGTTCGCGCCACAATCGCACCCGTGACCGTCTCCGATTCGCATCGCGTTCCCGGCCCCGGCCCCGGTAGTCTCGCTCGGCTGCAACGCCCCGGTGCTCGCCGCTGGCTGCCGGCTGCACCGGCGCTCCTCGCCGTGCTGGCCGGGGCCCCCGCGGCGGCGGCGCACAGCGGCGACGTGCCCCCTGCCCCGGATGCGGCCGCGTTCCTGCTGGGCTGGTCCTTCGACCTGACGATCTGGCTGCCGCTCGCCGCCGCGGCTGCCGCCTACCTGTGGGCCGTCCGACG
Source organism: Chloroflexota bacterium (assembly GCA_017882025.1). GTDB lineage: Bacteria > Chloroflexota > Limnocylindria > Limnocylindrales > CSP1-4 > CTSoil-043. The sequence goes on along the minus strand of JADGQG010000022.1, from coordinate 5,807 downwards.
GGTCAACGCAGCCCACTCGGCGAACCCGGTCCCCCCGGATCGGCCGGCGTTCTTCCTGCTGGGCCTCGCCGCGATCGCGATCGCCCTGCAGTCGGGCATCGAGCGCTACGACACCACGCTCTTTTCCGTCCACATGCTCCAGCACGTGATCCTCATCTTCCTCGCCGCGCCGGCGATCGTGCTGGGCGCGCCGATCACCCTGGTGCTGCGGGTCGCCACTCCGGGCACGCGGCGGCGCTGGATCCTGCCCATCCTCCACTCGCGTGCCGTCCGGGTCATCGGCCACCCGCTGGTCGCGTGGCTCCTCTTCACCGCAGTGATGTGGGGAACGCATTTCTCGTCGTTCTTTGACGCTGCCCTCGAGAACGTCTGGTTGCACGACATGGAGCACGTGCTGTACCTGGCCAGCTCGATTCTCTTCTGGTGGCCGATCGTGGGCCGCGACCCCAGCCCGTGGCGGATGGGCCACCCGGCGCGCCTCCTGTTCCTGTTCATGCAGATGCCGTTCAACTCGTTCCTGGGGGTCGCGATCCTCTTCTCAGGGACGGTTCTCTACCCGCACTACGCGACGACCGGACGTCCCTGGGGCCCGACGCCGCTGGAGGACCAGCAGGCGGCCGGCGCGATCATGTGGGGTCTCGGCGATGCCGGGTTCCTGCTCGCGCTTCTCATCGCGACCGCGGCGTGGATGCGCCATGACGAGGCTGTCACGCGCCGTCGCGAGGCGGCCGAGGATGCCCGGGCCGCGGCTGATGCCGCGACGGCGGCCGACACGGCGATCGCGGCCGTTGCCGCCACCGCGACCGCGCCGTCCGCGCCGAACGCGCCGTCCGCTTGAGCGCTCAGGCCGGAATGGGCGCCCGAAGATAGGCGCGATATTGGTCCGGATCGACGTTGCCGCCCGAGACGACGCCGACGACCGTTCCGCGGACGAGGGCCAGCCCGATCTCGTCCGCATGGAACCGAAGCGCCGCGATCGCGAGGGCGCCGGATGGCTCCACGACCAGTCGAGACTCCTCGGCCGCCAGGCGCACGCCCGCCGCGATCTCCGCCTCGGAGACGGTCACGATGCCATCGAGGTAGACGCGCAGGTGGGCGAACGTTCGGATCCCCAGGGCCTGCGTCCGCGTTCCGTCGGCAATCGTCCGCGAAACGTCGGCGGCCGACCACTCCACGATCCGGCCCAGCGCGAGAGACTCGCTGGCGTCCGCCGCCAGCTCCGGCTCGACGCCGATGACGCGCGCCGCCGGGCGAAGGGCCTTCACCGCGACCGCGACGCCGCTCGCCAGGCCGCCGCCGCCGATGGGGACCAGGACGAGACCCAGGTCCTCGACGTCTTCCGCGATCTCGAGGCCGCAGGTGCCCTGGCCGGCGATGATCCGATCGTCGTCGTAGGGCGGGATGATCGCGAGGCCGCGCTCCGCCGCGAGGCGCTGCGCGACGGCCTGCCGCTCGGCGCTCGACGGCCCCACCGTGACCACATCGGCACCGTCGGCCAGCACCCGGGTGCGCTTGATGGCGGGGGCGTTGTCCGGCATCACCACGACCGCCGGGCAGCCCAGCAGCCGGGCGGCCCGAGCCACTCCCTGGGCGTGGTTCCCCGACGAATACGTGATCACGCCGCGCAGCAGCTCGGCCGGGTCCAGCGAGGCGATCGCCGTGTACGCGCCGCGCAACTTGAAGGCACCGATCGGCTGGAGGGACTCCGCCTTTAGCAGCTGCCCGCGCGCCGGGTCGCCGAACGCGACGAGGGGCGTCCGGGCCGCCACGCCGCGGAGCAGGACGGCGGCGGACCGGATCCGGTCGAGGCCCACGAGCGGTGCGTCGGGGTTCATCGCCGCGGTCGCGTGGGGATCAGGCGCCGGCGGACGGGCCTCGTCACCGGGCGTGGCTGCCGCAGGAGACGCAGGTCGTTGCCCACGGGATCAGCTCCTGGCGCTCGGCCGGGATCTCGCCGCCGCAGGTCTCGCACGTCGTGTACTTCTCCGCGGCGAGGCGTGCCAGCGCGTGATCAACGGCGTGGAGCCGGCGTTCAGCCTGCTCGCGCAGCGCCAGGTCACGCTGCTGGGCGAAGACGTGGGACGCCGCGGCAGCCTGCGAGCCGTACGTCATCTGCCCGGGCGCCTCGATCTCCTCGCCAAGCTCCGTGCGGAGGGCCATGCGCACCTCGTCGAGGCGGGCACGGGCGGTCGCGGTCGGGTCGATCGGCGCAGTCACGCTGTCCATCCTACGCTCGCAACGCGCACGACGCGGCCCCGCCCTTATACTCCCGGGGAGTACCGGGCTCGAGCCCGGACAAACCCGAGGAGGCGGCACCATGGCGGTCGCGATCGATCCGGTCTGTGGGATGGAGGTCGTCATGGAGACGGCGACCCTGACGAGCGAGCACGACGGCACGACGTACTACTTCTGCGGCAAGGGCTGCAAGCTCGACTTCGACGACAACCCGGACACCTACCTCGACCCGAGCTATACCCCCGGAGGCATGTAGGGGTCTCGTGCGCCGGTCGTTGCCGCCTCGCGGCGTGGCCGCTGGCCGGGGCAGATAAGCGGGCGATAAGCCGAGTGCGGCAGACTCGTTCGCGTGGGGCACGCCCACCGCCGGCTCGGCGGCCATCGCGTGGAGGCGCGCCATGCGCCGTGCTCGGGGCGTCTTCGCCCTGCTCAGCTCCGTTCTCCTCGGCCTCGCCCTGATTGCCGCCGCGCAACCCGGGGTACTCCACGCACCGGACGTCGGCAAGCGCTGGGCCGCTGCCGTTCGGCCCGGGGAAGCCGGCGTCCCGGCGCCGCTCGTCGGCAAGCGATGGAGCTGACCCCGTCAAGCGGGTGTCAGCGCCCCGCGGTTCCTCGGGGCGCTGACGTGACCGCCCACTGGTCCTTCGGGCGCCACTGGTTCGCCCGCTCGTTGCGGGCGGCCAGGAGGGCCGTCTCCTCCACTCGGGCTGCGCGCGTCTCCGGCCGCTTTGCCAGCGCGATCCACTCGAGGATGCCCCGCCGGGTGGAGCGCGGGAACGCCGCCCAGCATTCGGCGGCCGGCGGAGCTGCGTCGAGGGCCGCTTCGAGATCGGCGGGAACCAGGAGTCGCTCCACCGCGTCGAGGGCCTCCCAGGTGCCATTGGAAATCGCCCGTTCCACGGCTGCGATGCCGGCTTGCGCCATGAGCCCCGCGGCCGTGAGTCGGGCAATGCGTGCCTTGTTGGATGCCGACCACGCGCTGCGTGGCCTCCGTGGCGCGAAGTACAGCCTGGTCCGCTGCTCGTCCACCTTGCCCGGACGGCTGTCCACCCAGCCGAAGCAGAGCGCCTCCTCGACGGACGCCTCGTAGTCGAGCGCCGAACGCCCGGACGCGGCACGCCAGGTCACCAGCCAGGCGCCGCTGGCCGTGGCGTGGTTCGCCTCGAGCCAGGCGCGCCACGCCGCGCGGTCCTCGGCCTCGATGTGGGACGCGTCGTCGACGGCGGGCATGGACGGCAGTCTAGTGGCCGGACCTCGGCGGGCCGTGACGCGAGATCCCTGCTCGCGGCCGCCCCGACGGGCGTGGCAAGTGGTACCCTCCGCGCTGCGGGCGTCGGCGGGCGCCGCCCGGGAACGGTGCGGCCCGGTTCCATGTCGAGTTGGTTCGGAGGTTCTCCAGACATGACCTACGTGATCGCTGAGCCGTGCGTCGATGTGATGGACCAGGCATGCGTAGCGGTCTGCCCCGTTGACTGCATCCATTTCGAGCAGGGCGCCGACCGGATCCTGTACATCGACCCGAACGAGTGCATCGATTGCGGCGCCTGCGAGCCCGAGTGCCCGGTCACCGCGATCTTCCCGGAGGAGTCGTTGCCGAGCGAGTGGGCCGAGTACACGAAGATCAACGCGACGTGGTTCTCCGACAAGGCCGCGGCGCGCGCCATGCTCGAGGCGCTGAAGCCCGCCTGACGGCAGCCGGCGCCCCTGACCGGGCGCCGCGGCGTTCGCCCTTCGACGACCGGCCCCCGGCCACGGGCGGCCGGTCGCTTCGTCTCCGGCTCTGGGAGTCACCTCGGCCCGATGCGCATTGTCTCGCTCCTTCCGGCCGCCACGGAGATCGTCTGGGCACTCGGGCTCGAGGACGCCCTCGTGGGCGTGTCGCACGCCTGCGACTTCCCCCTGGCCGTGGTTGGGCGCCCGGTCGTCACGCGGCCGTCTTCGGGCGCGGTCGACGGGGCCGCGCTGGCCTCGCTGCGGCCGGACCTGGTCTTCGCGGGAGCAGGGCCGCGCGACTGGGAGCTGGGGCCCCACGTCGCGGTGGTCGTCCTGGATCCGGCCAGCCTGGAGGGCATCTTCCACGCGATCGCGACCGTCGGAGCGATGACCGATGCCGAGGACGAGGCCGTCGGGCTCGTGGAGATCCTCCGCGAGCGCCTCGCGGACGTCGAGGAGATCGCCGCGGAGCGGCGCGACGAGGGTCATCACGCACCGCGGGTCGTGGCCCTCGACCGGCTCGACCCTCTCTCGTCGGTGGGCCTCTGGCTGCCCGAGCAGATCCGGCGCGCCGGGGGCTGGGAGGTACTCGGGAGCGATGGCGAGTCCAGCCGGTCGGCCACGTGGGAGGCCATCGCGGATGTGGATCCCGAAGTGCTGCTCCTGGTTCCGCACGGAATGCACCTCGGCGAGGTGACCCGGGCGTGGAGTGCTACGCCACGGCCCCCGTTCTGGTCCGAGATCCAGGCGGTTCGCCTCGGTCGCGTCCTTGCCCTCGACGCGTCCGCCTATTTCAGCCGCCCGGGACCGCGAGTGATCGACGGGATCGAGATCCTGGCCGAGATCTTCGATCCCGCGGCCTTCGTGGACCTGGCGACGGCCGGCAGCTGGGTCCACGCCCTGTGACCTCGCCGCCCGGCGGCCCCCGCCCATTCGCCTGCCTCTGGTGCGGACGGACGTGGCAGCCACGGGCGTCCGACGACCTGGAGGCGCACGCCCGCCTCTGTCCCGACTGCCTGGGACGGGCGGGCGAGAATCCGTTCGTCCGCTTCCGGCTCCGGGCCGCGCTCGAAGCGCGAGCCACGCCCACGGCCGGATCGGTGCCCACCCAGCCCGCGCCGCCCACCCACGAGGAGGAGTTGGTCCCGTACTACGAGGCGCGCGCGGGCGAGTACGACGACTGGTACCTGCGCCGCGGGCGCTATGCGCACGGGCCCGTCCAGGACCTGGCCTGGCAGATGGAGCTGGACACGGCCACGACGTGGGTCGACGCGCTGCCGCTCGGCGGCGAGATCGTCGAGCTTGCCGCCGGGACCGGCTGGTGGTCGGCACTGCTCGCCACCAAGGGGGAGCTGCATGCCTACGACGCGGCGTCCGCCCCGCTCGACCGTGCCCGGGACCGCTTGCTGGCACATCGCCTCCGGGCGCACCTCCACGTGCGCGACGCCTGGGCCGCGCCCGACCGGGCCGTCGACGCGCTCTTCACCGGCTTCTGGCTCAGCCACGTCCCGCGTCCGCGGCTCGCGGAGTTCCTGGCGATCTCCCGTGCCTGGCTCCGCCCGGGCGGCACGTTCGCCCTGATCGACTCGCTCCTGGATCCGGCGTCGGGCACCCGCGACCGGGCCGAGCCGTCTGCGCCGGACCTCGCCCTCCGGCGCCTTGTCGACGGGCGCACGTTCACGATCCCGAAAGTGTTCTATGAGCCGGGTGAGCTGGCCGCGGCGATAGGCGCGGCCGGATTCGGGGACGTGACGGTCGCGACGACGGGGCGCTTCTTCCTCCTTGCCTCCGGGCGTGCCTGGCCGGCAGAGTAGACTCGCGGGCATGTCGCCGCTCGAAGGACGCACGCTCGCCACCGT
>JADGQG010000021.1 GCA_017882025.1 Chloroflexota bacterium | reverse complement strand
GAAGGTGATGCCCGATTTCGGCGTGCCGAAGGAGAACATCGTCTTCATCTCCGGGATCGGCTGCTCCGGGCGCCTGCCGTACTACATGAACACGTACGGCTTCCACTCGATCCACGGCCGCGCGCCTACCATCGCCACGGGGCTCAAGGAGGCCCGCCCGGAGCTGATGGTGTGGGTGGTGACCGGGGACGGCGACGCGCTCTCCATCGGTGGCAACCACATCCTCCACTCGATGCGCCGCAATGTCGACATCCGGGTGGTGATGTTCAACAACCGGATCTACGGGCTCACCAAGGGCCAGGCGTCGCCAACGTCTGAGTTCGGCCAGAAGACGAAGTCGACTCCGACCGGCTCGGTGGACTACCCGATCCACCCGCTGGCGGTTGCCCTCGCCGCCGAGGCCAGCTTCGTCGCGCGGTCGGTGGACACGCAGACGGAGCACCTCCAGGCGGTCCTGGAGCGGGTTGGCTTCCATCGCGGCTCCGCCTTCGTCGAGGTCCTCCAGAACTGCAACATCTTCAACGACGGGGCGCACCGGGCCTTCACGGACCGGGACGTCCGCGAGGACCGCATGCTCCAGCTCGAGCACGGCCGGCCGATGCTGTTCGGCAAGAACCGGGACATGGGGCTCCGGCTCAACGGGCTCCGGCCGGAGATCGTGCGGGTCGGCGAGGACGGGATCACGGAGGCGGACATCCTGGTCCACGACGAGACGAGCGAGGATCCCACGATCCACAACATGCTCGCCTGGATCTACTGGCCGGAGTTCCCGGTCCCGATCGGCGTCATCCGCAACGTCCCCCGGCCCACCCACGACCAGCTGGTCGACGCGCAGGTCCGGGACGCGATCGCCAGGCAGGGCCCGGGCGACCTGGCCAAGCTCCTTCACTCCGGTGAGACCTGGACCGTCCAGTGACCATCGCGAGGGGCGGGCGGGATGCCGGCGTCCTTCGCGTCATCATCCTCGCCGATGACCTCATCTGGGCCACCCGGCTGGTCGGCCAGCTCCGCACGCTCGGCGTGGATCCCGTCCGCGTGGGATCGGCCGATGCGTTCGCGACCGCGCTCGCCGCCCCGGTGCCTGCCGGGCCGGAGGGCGTGCGGCCCACGCATGCCGTGGTGGACCTGACCGCGCGCGCCTACGACGGGCTTGCTGCCGTGCGCCTCGCGGTCGGTGCCGGGCTCCGCGTCCTGTGCGTCGGCCAGCACGACGACGGCGCGCAGCGCCGGGCCGCGCTGGCCGCAGGCGCGGAGCGGGTCTTCGCCTATCGCAAGCTTTTCGAAGACGGCCACGCGACGCTGGGGGCGTGGCTCGGCGTGCCGGCGCCCGCGGCCGGCTCGCTCACCGCGCCACAGAGCTCCGAGGTGCCCGCCCGATGACCGGACCCGTCGCTCCCGTCTCCTTCGCGCCCGCCGTCCGTCCCCGGATCCCGGTCGGCCGCTTCGGCGATCGGCTTGCGTGCGCGGAGGCGGGAGTCGCGGCTGCCGGCATGGGGGCACTCCTCGTGGGTGTCGGCCCGGACCTCGCATACCTGGCCGGCTACGAGGCGATGCCGCTGGAGCGGCTCACAATGCTGGTGATCGCGGCGTCCGGCCGGGCGACGCTCCTGGCTCCCCGGCTGGAGGCGGCGCCCGCCCGGGCCTGTCCGGGCGTGGTCGGTGGGCACATTGACCTCGAGACCTGGGAGGAGACCGAGGACCCGGTGGACCGGGTCGCGGGCCTCGTGCGCCATGGAAACCTCGCCAGGCCCACCCACCTTGCGATCGCGGACCGGGTGGCCGTCTCAGATCACCTCTGGGCGCGCCACCTTTTGCGACTCCAGGCCGCGCTGCCGGGCGCCTCGTTCCTGTCGGCCTCAGTCGTCCTGCGCGATCTCCGGATCGTGAAGGACGCCGACGAGATCCAGCTGCTCCGCCTTGCCGCCCAGGCCGCCGACCGCGTCATCTGGGAGGTCGCCCATGGCCGGCTGGTTGGTCGGACGGAGGCCGACGTCGCCCGCGAGGTCTGCGACCGGCTCATCGCCGAGGGCCACGAGCGCGCGGATTTCGCCATCGTGGGCTCCGGTCCCAACTCCGCGTCGCCCCATCACGAGGCGTCCGAGCGAGTCATCAAGGCTGGCGAGCCGATCGTCCTGGACATCGGCGGTGCGTACGGGGGCTACGCCAGCGACACGACGCGCACCATATGGGTGACCGGCGGCGACGCCACCCGCGGGCCCGACGACGAGTTCCTCCGCTTCTACGCCGTGCTCCGGGCCGCCCAGGCGGAGGCGACCCACGCGGTCCGGCCGGGCATCGCCTGCGAGCGTATCGACCTCGTTGCCCGAGAGCTGATCTCCGCCTCCGGCCACGGCGCCCACTTCTTCCACCGGACCGGCCACGGGATCGGCCTGGAGGTGCACGAGGAGCCGTACCTCGTGGCCGGCAACCCGGAACCGCTTCGGCCGGGAATGGCGTTCTCGGTGGAGCCGGGGATCTACCTCGCGGGGCGGTATGGAGCCCGGATCGAGGACATCGTGATCTGCGGCGACGATGGTCCCATCGTCCTCAATGGGCTGGACCGCGACCTCCTCGTCGTCACCGGGTAGGTGTGGGCCGGACGCCAGATCACCGCATCCGCGTCGCGGTGGGACGGGCGCTATGATCCGGCCATGTTTCAGCCCACGCCGGGACCTGCCGCGACCGCCGCGGAACCCGCTGCGGCGGCGACCTCCGATGGCGCGGGCGGGGTGTGCACCCAGGCCCAGCTCCGCCGCTTCATCAAGAGCCGCCCGTACGTGCCCATCCACGAGCTCCGCCGCCGATTCGCGCTCGCGGGCGACGACGACGACGTCACCGGCTTCGACTCGGCGGGCGGGCACATCTTCGTGGGTCTCCTGGCCCGTGAGGCGGGGATGCTCGCCGACCTGATCCTCCAGGGCGACGTGGGATACGAGCTCCTCCTGGATCCGACCAGCCCGATCATCGTTGGGGTCTTTCCCGTCCGGCCGGTCCAGCGCTCCTGACGCGCCACGATCACCGGCGTTGTCGTCGAAACGACAGCTGGGCGGTCGCAACGACGCTTTACGGCGTTCGCGACGTGGCGCATCCTGCGCAGCACAGGCAGCGGGCGACGACGAAGACCCGGGCCAAGAGGGGACTCCAATGACGAGCAAGCGCCGGGCAAGCGAGGGCGACGAGTTCGCCGCGCGCAAGGCCACCGAGGACGATGTCGAAGGGCACGCCTTCACGAGGAAGGCAAGCGCGGGCGACGAGTTCGCCGCGCGCAAGGCCACCGAGGACGATGTCGAAGGGCACAACATCGGGGTCGTGAACCCGATTCTCGCCCAGGAGCTCTCCCGGGCTCGCGAGCGCGACGTCCAGCGGGAAGCCTCCCGCAACTCGCTCATCGGCGAAGCCAAGCGGGCGCTCAAGCGCAAGCGCTGATCCTCGCCCCAGAGTTCGTCGCCCCTCGGACGGGCGGGGTCGCAGGACCCCGCCCGTCTTCGCGCCCGCCACGCGGCCGGCGAGCCCCGACACCAGCGCCGGCCTCATCTGGCCCCACGCATCACCGGGTGCGGTCGCGCATGTCGACGGCCCGCGAATCCGACCGTTGAAGCGGCCAGTGACGTAGTCACCGCGGTCGCCCTGGCCCCGGTTCTTCCGAGATACGCGCCCAGTTGGTGGGCGTAGACCGGAGAAACCAGGAGCCTCCAATGCCTCCGGTCGGACGCACGAACACGGCGAGCACATTCACTCCCCGCATCCCGGATGCAGTCACGCATTGCGCGGCTGCCGGTGCGCCTCTAGCATTCGGCGCGTCGACCCGGGTAGTGGCGCAGGTGAAGGGACCGAACGTGACAGCGACCGCGCGGACGACCGCCGCTGATGCGCTCCGACGCTGCGCGCTCTTTTCGAAGGTGGATGATGGCACGCTGGCCGTCTGCATCGATTCGCTGCGGACGCGCCGCTACCGCCGGAACGAGACGATCTTCCACCAGGGCGACCCGGGCGACTCTCTCTACATCATCGAGTCGGGTGCCGTGAAGATCGTGCTGCCCTCGCCAGAGGGCGAAGACGAGGCCATCATCGCCACGCTGGGCCCGGGTGACTTCTTCGGCGAGCTCGCGCTGCTCGACGGCGCCGAACGCTCGGCTACCGCGATCGCCCACGAGGCGACGACTGCCCTCGTCCTCCGCCGCCATGCGTTCGGCCAGCTCATCGACACCGTCCCCGCCCTGCGCCACGAGCTCCTGGCGGGCCTGGTCGCCGAGCTGCGCCGGCTCACGCACCACGTGGAGGAGCTCCACTTCCTGGACCTGCCCGGCAGATTGGCGCGCCGGATCGTGCGACTGGCCCGCGAGGTGGATCCCGAGCCGAGCGGGCCGGTGACGCTGGACTGGAGCTTCTCCCAGTCGGAGCTCGCGGCGATGATCGGCGGGACCCGCCAGACGGTGAACCGGCTCCTCGGCGAGTTCACGGCGGAGGGCCTCATCCGGATCGACCGCGACACGCTGGTCGTGCCCGATCTGGACCGCCTCGAGCGGGCGGCCGCGCGCTGAGCCGCGGCGACGACATCCGATGACCGACGCAGGAACCGGCCCGCGCCGTCGCACCCCCGCGTTCGATCGCGACGCGCGCGCAGCGCTCGCGGCGGTCGGCCGCCGCGCCGAGATCGCGCGCCGGCTGGAGCTGGGGGGCGCCGAAGCCGTTCTCCGCTCCGTGGTGGAGGCGGCGGTCGCGCTCTTCGAGGCGGAGGCGGCATCCATCGCGTTGTACGAGCCGGCCCGCAATCTGCTCGTCTTCCGCGTTGCTGCAGGGGAGCAGGGCCAGGGCGTCGTCGGGCTCGAGATCGCGCCGGACCGCGGCCTCGTGGGCTACGTCTTCTCGAGCGGGCAGGCGCTCGCGATCGCCGACGTCCAGGCGGACCCGCGCTTCGGCCGGAACTTCGCGGAGCAGACGCAGTACGTGCCGCGAAGCATCGTCGCGGTCCCGCTGCTGGACGAGCGCGGGACGCTGGGCGTCCTGGAGGTGCTGGACAAGCGGAGCGAGGCCAGCTTCTCGCTTCGTGACATCGAGCTGGCAGGCGTCTTCGCGCGCCAGGCCACCGTCGCCATCCGGGCCAGCCGCGTCGAGCGCGATGCCGCGACGCTCCTCCGTTCGGTGATCGGCGCGCTCACTGGCGGGGAAGCGCCCGACGGTGGCGTGGAGGCGCTCGTCACGGCCGCCCTCGCCGACGTCGATGACCCGGACGACCCGCTCTGGCCGCTCGTCGAGCAGATCGCCGCGCTCCGCCGGGTCGCGCCGGAGCAGCGTGAGCTGCTCGGCTCCCTGCTCGACGTCCTTGTCCGCCAGGCCGAACGCGGCCGGGGCCGGCGCGCCGGCCGCCTCCGCGCGCCGGGCGGATGACGGATCAGCTCCTCCCGGCCTGGAGCGAGCCGTTCGTCGGCGCGCGGCGGGACGCGCTGCGCCACCTCCCTCCCTTTGGCGCCCTCGACCGCGGCTGGGCGATCGGCGGCAGCGACGGGAGCGGCGTCACGGTCGCGATCATCGACTCCGGGGTCGAGCGGGACCACCCCGCGGTCGGCGGGAAGCTGGTCCGCAGCGTCAAGGTGGAGCTGGCCGCAAACCCGGACGACGACCCGGTCGTCCTCGACGATGACGACGCCCTGGACGTCGTGGGGCACGGGACCGCCTGCGCCGGGATCATTCACGCCATCGCGCCGGGTGCCGACCTCGTCTCGGTCCGGGTCCTGGGGCCGGACAACCGCGGCAAAGGGATCGTCTTTGCGGCCGGCCTCGACTGGGCGATCGAGCATGGTGCCGGCGTGATGAACCTGTCGCTCTCGTCCAAGAGCGACGCGCTCTTCGGCCTCTTCCACGACCTGGCGGACCGGGCCTACTTCGCGAACGCGCTCCTGGTCTGTGCGGCCAACAACGTCCCCGGGAACAGCTACCCGTCGCTCTTCGCATCGGTCGTCTCCGTCGCCGCGCACGACCTCCCGGATCCTGCGGCCTGGTTCTACAACCCGCGCCCGCCGGTGGAGTTCGGGGCGCACGGCCTGGACGTGGACGTCGCCTGGCGCAGCGGGAGCCGGATGACGGCGACGGGCAACAGCTTCGCGGCACCCCACATTGCCGGGTACGCGGCGCTGATCCGGGCGAAGCACCCGGAGGTGACCCCGTTCGAGGTGAAGGCGATCCTCGCCGCAACGGCCACCCGGCCCCTGGCCTGAGACTTCCAGGTCCGGGCGAGCCGGCGCGTCCAATCGCCGACCTTCCCCCAGGGTGAGTTGACGAAGCGGTCAGGCCCGCGACGCCTCGCCGGCGCGCCTGGCGCCATCGCGCGCGTGCCCGGCGACGCTTCCCGCGCCCCGAACGAAACGCGTCAGTCCTTGGCGGAGCTGTGCCCCTCGACGTCGTCCTCCGTGTTGTCGGCCAGCCCGTCCCGGCGGGGGAGCCGCGGCGCGGCCGCGAAGCCGTCGCCGGCACCCGGGATCTCGGGCATGCCATGGCCGATCACGTCGTCCTCGTCGTCGGCGTAGCCGTCGCCCGGGCCCATCCGGCGGCGCGCATCCAGCAGGCCATCCGGCCGAATCTCGTCCCGGTCTCCCATCATCCACCCCTGTCGGTTCACGTCCTCGGCCGCCGCTGGCGGCTCCCGGTGTCAATGCCCCGGGATCCCCGTATGGTGGCGGGTCGGGGCCGTCGCGGCAATCCCCAGCCTGACAGCGGCCCTGTCGGGCAGACGACAGCCGGGCCGATCGAATCGCCTCAGCCCGCAGCGCCCGGCGCGCCGCGCCGGAGGTCCAGCAGCCGCGGCGCGAGGCCGGGTCCCGCGTTGACCAGCTCCAGGAAGCTGGCGCCATCGAGCGCGAGCAGCGATCCGTCGGTGGCGGCGGTCACGGTCGCGGTCCGGGCCGTCGCCCGGAGGAGCCCGATCTCGCCGAACACCTCGCCGGTCGTCATCGCGCGGAGGCGGGCCGGAGCCTGGTCGTCGGGCTCGCCCGGCTCGCGGCGCGTCACCTCGAACGTGCCCGCCTGGATCAGGTAGAAGCGGTCTGCCGGGTCTCCCTGCCGGACCACGACATCCCCGGCTCGTGTCGCGATCGGGACCAGCCGCGTCGCCACGGCCTCCAGCGTTGGCACCGGCACCCCGGCGAAGAGAGGGAGTCGCGCCAGGCGGGCGAAGCGAGTCGCCGCGAGGCTCTCCGGCGCGCGGCGCGCAGCGGGCGCGGCGAGGGCGGCACCCACGAGCCCGGCGACGACGATGGCGACGCCGGTCGCCGCGAGGACCGGGCCCATCCCCACGGCGTCGGCGAGGACCGGCAGCGCGAACGACCCCGCGGCGAACGCGAGCGTGGAGACCGTTGCCAGGACGCCCAGCGTCCGCCCGCGGATCTCGTCCGGGATGGCGCGCTGGAGGATCGTCGTGCTCGTGACCTCCACGAGGATCGCGCCTGCCGAGGCCACCGCGATCATCCCGACCGCCAGCGGCAGCGAGCCCGCGATCCCGAGGGCGGCCACCCCCACCGCCAGCACGATGGATCCGCTGGCGAGCACCCCGACAAGGCTGGGCCGAAGGACGAAGACCCCCGCGAGGAGCGCGCCCACGAGCCCGCCGAGCCCGATCCCGGCGTTCAGGAAGCCGGTCCCCGCGTCGCCGGCCCGGAGCGATCCGACGGCGATGACGACGGTGAGCACGCTCAGACCGCCGCCGGCGACGCTCCCGACCAGGTCGATCAGCGCGAGGCCCAGGACCGGGACCACCACCCGGCGGAGCACCTTACGGTCCACCCCACCCGGGGTCAGGGCCGACGCCGGGGTCAGCATCGGCGGCATCTCGGTGCCGGTCGCCGCGGCCGTGCCGTCCGCCGCGGCGGGAGCCTCGCCCGGCTCGCGAACTTCGCCGGCGGCGCGAACCTCGCCAATCACGCCTCGCCGCGGCGACGGGAGCCGCCACAGCACGACGGCGATGACGGCAAACGTGGCAGCGTTGAGGACGAATGCGAGCGCAAGCCCGCCGGCGGCGATCAGCAGTCCCGCGATCGCCGGCCCGATCACGAAGGCAAGGTGATCGAGGGTGGACCAGGCGCTATTGGCGGGCCCCAGCTGCTCCTCGTCCGCCACCAGCGACGGCAGGTACGCGCCGATCGCGGGACTGAAGAACGTCGAGAAGCAGGTCGCGACGACGGCGAGGACGACGATCGTGACGACCGGCGCATGCGCCGCGACGAGCGCCGCCATGACCAGCATGAGCGTCCCGCGCGCGACGTCGGTGACCAGGAGGATCAGCCGGCGGTCGTAGCGGTCCGCGAGGATGCCGGCCGGAATCGACAGGACGACGTACGGCAGGACGCGCGCCGCGCCCACGATCCCCAGGACCAGCGGGTCGTTCGAGACCTCGTAGACGAGGATGAGGATCGCGACGAGGTAGAGCCAGTCGCCGATCGACGAGACGAACTCCCCGGCGAGGAGTCGCGCCAGCGGGCCGTTGCCGAGCAGGAGCCGGTAGGCGCGCACGACCGCGATCATCCGCGGAGGGTACGGCCCGCGCTCACGATTCGCACGCCCTATTCGCGCACGGAGGCGCGACGTGGGTTCAGCGCCCGACGGGGCTCAGCGTCCGCGGACGGCGACGCCCTCCACGGCGAGCAGCGCCCGCTTGAGCGCGAGGAGATCCTCGCGGCTGCCGAACCAGCTGCCACCGTAGCCCCCGAGCGTCCCGTCGCCGGCGATCACCCGGTGGCAGGGGATCAGCAGGCCGATGGGGTTCCGCCCGACCGCACCGCCGACGGCGCGGGCCGCTCCCGGGGAGCCGATCCGCCGGGCCAGCTCTCCGTACCCGGCGGTGGCGCCCCACGGGATGTCCCGAACCCCCGCGAGCACACGGCGGTCCCAGTCGCCGACGCCCTCGAGCACGACCGGGACGGTGAACCCGTGCCGCATGCCCGCGAGATGCTCGGCGAGCTCGACCTCGAGCTGGTGGACCATGGCCCGGGTTGCGAGGTCCGCCCGGGCAATCGGCTGGGTCGGCCGACCGGTCCGTTTCGCAACGGAGGCCGCGAAGGCCTCGGGCGTCGTCCGCAGCTCCAGGCCGCGGATCCCGTCCGCGCTCGCGGCCACGTGCACCGGCCCCAGGGTCGAATCCAGGACGGCGAGGGCGAGCGGCAGCCTGGCGCCAATATCCCGGTTCCTGCCCGTGCTCCGTGTCATCGGCCGAGTGTACGGGGAGAATGGTCACCGTGACGACGTCTGAGGACGCGCACGACCCTCGGCCGCCATCACCAACGGGGTAGGCTGGACGCCCTGAGCTGCGAGAGCTCGCCTTCTACGACGCCCTGGAGACGAACGATAGCGCGGTGGCGATCCTCGGGGAGCCCGAACTCCTGGCCAACGCCCGCGAGCTGACCGCCTCCGTCCGAGCCAACGTCACGATCGACTGGACCATCCGCGACAACGTCCGCGCGCAGCTGCGGGTCCGCGCGGGGGCCATGCGATCCCCGGTGATATACTCCCCGGGAGTATGAGCACAGTCCCCCGCACCGAACCCGCCCCCGGCGTTCCGTTGGCGACCGACGTGGCGTCGGCGAACGTCGCCCCCGCCGAGGTCAGCTTCCCGGTCGTGGGGATGACCTGCGCCTCGTGCAGCAACCGGATCGAGCGCTTCCTGCGCAAGACGGACGGCGTGGTGGAGGCGAGCGTGAACCTCGCCACCGAGGTCGCCACGATCCGCTACCTGCCCGAGCAGGTGGGCCGCGCGGACCTGGTAGGCGCGATCGAGAAGGCCGGTTACGAGGTCCGGCCGGGGGCGTTGGCAGCCGCCGACGCCCGGGCCGCCGCGACGAGCGGTGCGATCACGACGGGGGCCACTTCCGCGGCCACCTCCGCAATCGACTCCGAGATGGACGAGACCGAGCGTGCCCGCGCCTCCGAGACGCGCCAGCTGGGCTTCCAGTCCGCGGTCTCCATCGCCGTCGCCATCGGGATCATGGTCCTCATGTTCGGGCCGTTCTCGCTCGCCATGAACGACGTCAACCGCCTGGTCCTGTGGCCGGCCACGTTCATCCAGCTCTGGGCCGGGCGACGCTTCTACGAGGCGACCTGGCGTTCCTTCCGCCATGGCTTCGGCACGAACATGAGCACGCTCGTCGCGGTCGGCACGAGCGCTGCCTGGGCATACAGCGTCTTCGTGACGATGTACCCGGAGGTCATCATGCGTGCCGGCCTGTCTGGCGAGACCTACTTCGACTCGTCGACGATCATCGTCGGCCTGATCCTCCTGGGGAAGTGGCTGGAGGCGCGGGCGAAGGGTCGCACGACCGGCGCGATCAAGCGCCTCATCGGGCTCCAGGCGAAGACCGCCCGCCTCGTGACAGCGGCCGGTGACGTCGACGTCCCGATCGATCAGGTCCAGCCCGGCGACCTCCTCCGGGTCCGCCCCGGCGAGAAGGTCCCGACCGACGGCGTGCTCGCCGAGGGGAGCAGCGCGCTCGACGAGGCGATGCTGACCGGCGAGGCGATGCCCGTCACGAAGCGGCCCGGGGACGAGGTGATCGGGGCCACCCTCAACACGACCGGCAGCTTCGTAATGCGCGCGACGCGCGTGGGCAGCGAGACCGCGCTGGCCCAGATCGTGGAGCTCGTGCGCCGGGCGCAGGGCTCCAAGGCGCCGATCCAGCGTCTCGCCGACCGGATCAGCGGGATCTTCGTCCCGGCCGTCCTGGGAGTCGGCGCGCTCACGTTCGCGCTCTGGTGGCTGCTTGGCCCGGAGCCGAAGCTGACGCTGGCGCTCGCCGCGTTCATCACCGTGGTGGTCATCGCCTGCCCGTGCGCGATGGGGCTCGCGACGCCGACGGCGATCATGGTGGGCACCGGGCGCGGCGCTGAGGCCGGGATCCTGGTCCGCGGCGGCGAGGCGCTGGAAACCGCCCAGCGGGTGACCACCGTCCTGTTCGACAAGACCGGCACCCTCACCCGGGGCACCCCCGCCGTGGCGGAGCTCATTCCGACGGACGGAGGCCACCCGGTCGCGCTCCTCCGGCTGGCCGCTGCCGTCGAGGCGGGTTCCGAGCACCCGCTCGCGAGTGCCATCCTCCTCGCCGCGCGGGAGCGCGGCCTCGCCTTCCCGGGCGCGGAGCAGTTCGCGGCGATCGTTGGTGGCGGCGCACAGGCGTCGGTGGACGGCGTGCCCGTGCTCGTCGGGAGTGCGCGACTGCTGGGCGAGCGCGGCATCGATCTCGGCCCGCTCGGCGAGATCGGCGATGTGCAGGCCGGGCAGGGCCGGACGCCGGTCTTCGTCGCCCGGGACGGCGTCGCCGTCGGGCTGATCACGATCGCGGACCCGGTCAAGCCGGAGGCCGCGGAAGCGGTTCGCGCGCTCGCGGCCCAGGGCGTCACCGCGTGGCTCGTCACCGGCGATCACCGGGCCACGGCCGAGGCGGTCGCGCTGGTCGCCGGCATCCCGACCGAGCGGATTCGCGCGCAGGTCCTGCCGGGGGACAAGGCCGCGCTCGTGGCGGAGCTGCAGGCCGCCGGCGCCGTCGTCGCCATGGTCGGCGATGGAATCAACGACGCGCCGGCGCTCGCGGCGGCCGACCTGGGCATTGCGATCGGGACCGGCGCCGATGTCGCCATCGAGGCATCCGACGTGACGCTCGTCGGCGGCGACCCGCGGGGCGTGGTCGCCGCGCTGGCGCTGTCGCGCCGGACGATGGCGGTCATTCGCCAGAACCTCTTCTGGGCGTTCGCGTACAACGTGGTCCTCATCCCGGTCGCGATGGGCATCCTCTACCCGGCGTTCGGCGTGACGATCAACCCGGCGATGGCGGCCGGCGCGATGGCGCTGAGCTCCGTGAGCGTCATCTCGAACTCGCTCCGACTTCGGGCCTACGATCCGCGACCCGCCGCCGTGCTGGCCGCGAGCCGCCACGCGGCATGGACGCGGGTCCGCGACGCCGCCTACCTCGGGCTGGTGGCGCTCGTCGCGATCGGCGTCGCCGCCGGCGTGATCGGCTACGGACGCTGGCTCGACGCCAACGCGCGGCCGGTGGACCTCGTGGCGACCGGCCTTCGCGGCGAGGCGCCGGTCGTCCAGGTCGCCGCCGGCCAGGACGTCCTCGTCACGTTCCGCAACGACGACGTGGCGGTCCAGGTCTGCACGCTCTCCGGGGTGCCCCGCGTCGAGCTCAACCCGCGGCCCGGCGCCACGCAGGCCGCCCGCTTCGCGATCGCGACGCCGGGCACCTACGATCTGACGTGCGCGCCCGCGAGCGGCGCGGCCATGTCCGGGCTGGATGCCGCGACCCCTGCCGGCGGCGGTCGAGTGGGCGCGCGCTTCGTGGTCGGCCCCTGACCGACGTCAGGTGACGTCGTCGCTGACGCGCCACTCCTGGGCGCCACCCGGGCGGTCCACCACCACGACGCCGATCGCCGCGAGCTCGGCGCGGAGGGCGTCACTGCGCGGCCAGTCCTTCCCTGCGCGAGCCGCGGCCCGCTCGGCGAGCAGCGCGGCGGCCCCGGCCGGAAGCGGCGCGTCGGGGGTGGTTCCGGGCGGCCGTTTCCTGGCAGCGCTTGCTACGGCGGCCGCGCCCACGTCGATCTCGCGCGCCAGGTCCAGGCCCAGGACCCGGTCCGCCTCGACGAGCAGCCAGCCCCGCTCGGCCGCGGGGAGATCGCTCGCCTTCGCCGCCTCGCGGACGATCGCGAGGCCCTTCGGGAGATCCAGGTCGTCGTCGACTGCGGCGGTCCACCGCTCGAACAGGGCCCGTGCAGGCGCGGACAGCTCGGCGGGATCAGCGGCTCCCATCCCTGGCGGCACGACGCCGTCGGGACCCGGCGCGTCCGGCGCCACGAGACCGCCCGGCAGGGACGACCCCGCCTCGCGTCCGATCGCCCGGGCCCGTGCCCGCAGCGAGGCGAGGCCCGCCTGCGCGCCGCGCAGCGACTCGTCGGAGACGTTCATCTTGGCGCGGTAGTGCGACGTCAGGCAGAGGAGCCGGAACGCGAGCGGCTCGATGCCCTGCTCGGCCAGCTCCGTGATCCGCTGGAAGTTGCCCGCCGACTTCGCCATCTTCCGGCCGGCCACCAGGAGGTGCTCGCCGTGGACCCAGTAGCGGGCCGGCAGGACGCCCGTCAGGGCCTGCGACTGCGCGATCTCGTCCTCGTGGTGCGGGAAGACGTTGTCGATCCCGCCCGTGTGGATATCGAACTGCTCGCCGAGGTACTTCGTCGCCATCGCGGAGCACTCGATGTGCCAGCCGGGAAAGCCCTCGCCCCAGCGCCCGGTTGGCCACTTCGCGAGGCGCCCCTCGCCGGCGCGCTTCCAGAGCGCGAAGTCGGCCGGGTCGCGCTTGTCGGCCTCGATCTCGCCGCGGTGGCCGGCGCGCAGCTCGTCCAGCGTGTTGCCGGACAGGGCGCCGTAGCCCGGGAAGCGCGACACGTCGTAGTAGACGTTGCCCTCGACGGCGTAGGCGAAGCCGCCATCCTCGAGGCGCTCGACCATCGCGATCATCTCGTCGATGTGGTCGGTCGCCCGGGGGAAGACGTGGGCCGGGAGGATGTTCACGAGCGCCTCATCGGCGTGGAACGTCGCCTCGTAGAAGCGGGCGATCTCCTCCGGCGACTTGGCCTCCAGCTTCGCCGCGACGAGCATCTTGTCCTCGCCGCGATCGAACCGCTCGTCGCGCAGGTGACCGACGTCCGTGATGTTCTTCACGTGGAGCACGTCGAACCCGCGCGCCAGCAGCGCCCGGCGCAGGAGGTCCGCGAGCAGGTAGCTCCGAAGGTTGCCGATATGCGCGTAGCGATAGACCGTCGGCCCGCAGGTGTACATGCGGACGGCGCCGGGAACGAGCGATGCGAACGGCTCCTTCGTCCGCGTGAGGGTGGAGCGGAGGTGCATGCTCATTCCAGGGTTTCGCTGCTCGGAGGATGCCGGATGGGGCCACGAACGCGCCGTCGCGAGCGCCCGGGCACCACACTACGCCAGCAGCGGCACCCCGACCAGCAGGATCGGCGTTGCGACGATGACCGCGGCGACGGCCCCGATCCTCCCTGCGCGCCGCCCGAACCCGTGTGGGGAGAAGAGCTGGCTCGCGGCGATCCCGCCGACGGCGGCGGGCGTCGCCAGGATCGCGGCCAGGAACCCGACCGGCAGGACGTTGGCGCCACCGAGGATCGCGACGCGCTCGCCGGCCGCGACCGTGATGAGCGCCAGGAGGTCGGCCGCCACGATCGTGCCGGTCACGGCGCCAAAGATCGCGTCGAGCCGCGTCGCGGCCAGCCCGACGGGGTAGACGACGGCGAAGACGCCCACCGCCAGGACCGGCAACGCGAGGACGATCGACCCCCTGAGCCCGACCGGCAGCGTGGCCACCCCGACCGCCGCGCCCCGATCCCAGCGATACGCGATGACGGTGAGCAGCGCCAGCAGGCCGGCGAACAGCCCCGCTTCGAGGCCGCGCCGGAGCCACCTGGGAGGGCGAAGGGCACGCATCGCCGACGATCGTACTCGCCGCTGAGCCGCGTCGGGGCTCCGCGCCCCGCTCGTCCGCCGGGTCGCCGGGCCGGGTCGTCAGGTCGCCGGGAAGCCGGGAAGCCGGGAAGCCGGGACGGGCCGCCCGACTACGCCCCCTGGTACTTCCGGAAGATCGCGACCGCGTTCTGGCCGCCGAACCCGAACCCGTTGACCATCACCGTCTCGAGCCTCGCCGGCCGCGCGATCCCCGGGACGTAGTCGAGGTCGCAGTCGGGCAGGTCGGGGTTCTCCAGGTTCGCCGTGGGCGACATCACCTGGTCGCGGAGCCCGCCAAGCGCGGCGAGCGCGCTCGCGATCCCGGCCGCGCCGACGAGGTGCCCGATCATCGACTTCGGCGAGCTGATGGCGCGCCCGTATGCCGCCGGCCCGAAGGAGGCCTTGATCGCACGCGACTCGGTGGAATCGTTGAGCGGGGTGGAGGTCCCGTGGGCGACGATCCAGTCGATCTCGTCCGCCGTCACGCCGGCGTGCTCCCGGGCCATCGTCATCGCGCGCGCCGCGCCGCGGCCGGTTGGCTCCGGCGCGGAGATGTGGAACGCGTCCGCCGTCAGCGCCCCGCCGAGCACCTCGGCGATCGGCATCGCCCCGCGCGCCAGCGCGTGCGCCAGCGACTCGACGACCACCACGCCGGCGCCTTCGCCAAGGACGAAGCCGTCGCGGTCCCGATCGAACGGCCGCGACGCGTGGGTCGGGTCGTCGTTCCGCTTGCTGAGCGCGCCCATGTTGCCGAGCGCGGCGATGCCGACCTCCAGGATCGGCGCCTCCGAGCCGCCCGTCAGGACCACGTCGCACTCGCCGGTGGCGATGAGCCGGAGCGCGTCGTGGAACGCGATCACGGACGTGGCACACGCCGCGACCTGCGTCATGACCGGCCCGGTGATGCCGTACTCCATGCTCAGCATGCACGCGGCCATCGAGCCGGAGAGGGAGGGGATCGCGAATGGCGAGACGAACCGGGGGCCGCGCTCGCGCCGAACGCGCGTCCCCTCGACGATCTGCTCGATCCCGCCGCCGCCGGTGTTGACGACCACGCCGAACCGGTCGCGGGCGTCCTGGTCGAATGTCGCCGGATCCAGCCCGGCCGATGCCAGGGCCTCCTTCGCCGCCGCCATCGCGAAGTGGACGAAGCGGCTCATCCGGCGGGCCATCTTCGCGTCCATGTGGTCGCCGGCGCGGAAGCCCTTCACCTCGGCCGCAATCTTGACCTCGAAGTCGGTCGGGTCGAAGGCGGTGATCCGGGCCAC
>JADGQG010000124.1 GCA_017882025.1 Chloroflexota bacterium | reverse complement strand
GTCACTGTGGTGGGCGATACTGGGTTCGAACCAGTGACCTCACGGATGTGAACCGTGCGCTCTGACCGGCTGAGCTAATCGCCCGTGGCGCGGATTATAGGGCCAGCCCGGGCCAGCGCGATCTGACTGCCGGGGCATCGATGCCGGCGACCGCCACGACCTTCCGGCGGGCCGTCGCGCCGGCCACGATCCGAACCCCGGCCCGGGCGACGCCAAGCTCCCGCGCCAGCAAGCGGCACAGCCCATCGTTCGCTGCGGAATCGACAGGCGGCGCGGCCACCCGGACACGCAGGGCGCCATCTTCCCCGACGCCGTCCACCCGGTCGGCGCCGCCGCGCGGTGTGAGTCGAACCGGGAAGCGGACCTCGACGTCCGCGCTCAGCGGCCGACGACCCCGAGGAGCGCGCTGAGGACCAGCATGAGGATGAGCGGCGAAAGGTCGAGTGCGCCGGTCGCTGGCAGGAGGCGCCGGATCGGCGCGAGGAACGGCTCCGTCAGCGCGATGACCTGGCGCGAGATGGTGTTGCGGCCTTGCGGGTCCACCCACGAGATGACGACCCGGCCCAGCACGAGCGCCCAGACCGCGAGCACGAGCAGCTGGAGGGAGTTGCGCACGAAGGCGTCCATCGACGGAGTCTACGCGCGGTCGGCGGCAGGGGCGGGCGCCACGCCGCGCGCGTGCGAGTGTGCGACGCCGTCGCCGTGGGCGCGCGGCCGCTCTCCGAAGAGAGCGCGGCCCACGCGGACGAGCGTGGCGCCCTCCTCGATCGCGACCGGGTAGTCATCGCTCATTCCCATCGAGAGCGCCGGACCGAGTCCACGTGCGGACGCAGTCGCGGCGTCCGCGCCGAAGCGGGCCGGGGGCGGCGCCGGCGCACGGAGGCGCTCCGAGAGGGCCCGCAGCGCGCGGAACGTCGACCGCGCTTCCTCGGTGGTCGTCACGAACCGTCCCACGGTCATCACGCCGCGAAGGTCGAGGTTCGGCAGGACGACGAGCGCCGGCAACGCGCTGGCCAGGTCGTCGGGCTTGAAGCCGGCCTTCGCGGGGTCCGCGTCGACGTTCACCTGGAGAAGGATCGGCAGCGGCCGGCCGGGCCGCAGCTCGCCGGCAAGCCGGTCAAGGCGAATGGCGAGGGCGACCGAGTCAACGCTCTCGATGACATCGAAGATCGCGACGGCGCGACGGGCCTTGTTGGCCTGGAGCGGGCCGATCAGGTGCCAGCGCCCCCCGGGGACGGCCGGGACCTTCTCCTCCGCCTCCTGGACGCGGTTCTCGCCGAGTGTCGTCAGGCCGGCGGCCAGGGCCGCCCGCAGCTGCACGACATCGACGGTCTTGCTGACCGCCACGAGCGTCACGTCCGCTGCGTCACGACCCGAACGCGCGCAGGCATCCGCGATCGCGGCCAGCACGTGGACGCGCGCCGTGACGAACTCGGCGACCGCGGCCGGGTCGGGCGAGTCCGCGGCGCCCGGGACGCCCGACGGGCCGGGCACCGGGCCGCGCTACTTCGTACGCCGAAGGAAGCTCGGGATCTCCAGGTCGTCCGCGTCGTAGGTCCGGCGCACGTTCGCCGCCGGCGCGGTCTCCGCCACGGTCCGCTCCACGCGCACCGAGGCCGGCTCGCCACGGCCCATCCCCGGGCGCTCGACCGGCCGCAGCTCGGCATCAACTGCGATCCGCTGGCGCTCCAGCTCGCCGAGGAAGTCGCGCTCGGGGCGGACCGGCCGGGCCACCTCGAAGGGTCGCTCGGCGCTCTCGCGTCGCACGGGCTCGCGGTGGCGCGAGCCGTCGAAGCCGGTCGCGATGACAGTGATCACGACATCCTCTCCGAGGCGCTCGTCGAAGCTTGCGCCGAAGATGATGTTCGCCTCCGGGTCCGCGGCGGCGCGGATCTCCTCGGCCGCCTCGGTCACCTCGTAGAGGGTGAGATTGGACGAGCCGGAGATGTTGAACAGGATCCCCTGTGCGCCGGTGATGTTGACCTCGAGCAGCGGGCTCGCGATCGCCTGCTTGGCAGCCTCCACGGCGCGGGTCTCGCCGGACGCCCGGCCGATTCCCATCAGGGCAGAGCCGGCGTCGTGCATGATCGCCTTCACGTCGGCGAAGTCGAGGTTGATCAGGCCCGGCACCGTGATGATGTCGCTGATCCCCTGGACGCCCTGCCGGAGCACGTCGTCCACCACGCGGAATGCGTCGAGGATCGAGGTGTTCTTCGCGACGACGTCGCGCAGCCGGTCGTTCGGGATCGTGATGAGCGTGTCGACCTTCGCCTTGAGCAGCTCGGCGGCCTTCTCGGCGATGAGCTTGCGCTTGTTGCCCTCGAACGCGAACGGCTTGGTCACTACGCCGATCGTCAGCGCGCCGAGGTCCTTGGCGATCTCCGCGATGACGGGAGCGCCGCCCGAGCCGGTGCCGCCGCCCAGGCCCGCCGTGATGAAGACCATGTCGGAATCGCGGAGCGCCTCCGTGATCTTCTCGACGTCCTCCTCGGCGCAGCGCTGCCCGATGGAGGCGTCGCCGCCGGCGCCCAGACCACGGGTGATCTTGTCGCCGATGCGGATCTTGTGCGGCGCATCGGACTGGAGCAGGGCCTGGGCATCCGTGTTGATGCCGATGAACTCGACGCCCATCATTTCGGCCCGGATCATCCGGTTGACGGCATTGCTGCCCCCGCCGCCGACGCCGACAACGCGGATCAGGGCGAAGTTCTCGGAATCCGACCGCAGCGGCATCGCTGGTCCTCCGGGGGTGATGAGCGGCCGTTCGGGCCGTCCGGGATCAAGAAGTCTGTGGAGCACGCGGACTGTCCGGTCCGGCGAGCGGGCACGGCGCGTCGGAACGTGGACTGCCCGGGGAGTATAGCGCCCGATCCACGAATGGGAACCCCGAGCGTCGGCGGCGGCGGCGCCCGGGAACACCATAGGTCCGGGGCGCGACCCGCCGAACGGGCTATCCGCGCGCCGCGCCGGTGGGCAGCGCGTTGGACGACAGCGTACCTACGGGAAGACGCTTCGCAGGGCCCCCCGGATCCGCCCGACCAGGCCGCCAGCGGGCGCCGACTCGTAGGTCGTGAGATCGGCGGCGCCGAGATGGCGCGCGCCCCACAGGAGGAGCCCGATGGCCGTGCTGTAGGCCGGCTCGAGGATGCCGTCCACGAGCCCGCCGACCTCGGTGGCGGCGGCGACCCGAACGGGCATCTCCAGGATCTCCCGGCCCAGCACCGCGGCCCCGCCAAGCTGGGCGCCGCCGCCGGTGAGGACGAGGCCCGCCGGCAGCATCCCCGGGGCGGCCGCGAGAATCTCCGTCCGGAGCATCTCGTACGTCTCCCGCATCCTGGCCTCGATGATTCGGCAGACCTCCATTCGCTCCACGGTCCGGCCAGCCTCGTCGCCGAGGACGGTGACGCTGATGACCTCGTCGGGGTCCAGGCCGGCCACGTCACAGGTGCCGTGGTCGATCTTGAGCGACTCGGCCACCTGCAGGCTGGTCTTGAGGCCGATCGCGATGTCGTTCGTGACGTTCGCGCCGCCCACCGGGAGGACCGCCGTGTGGAACGGCGAGCCGTCCGCGAACAGGGTCAACTCGGTCGTCCCGGCGCCGATGTCGGCAACCGCGACCCCGAGGTCCCGCTCCGTGGGCGAGAGAACGGCCTCGGCCGAGGCGAGGCCGCCCGCCACCAGCTCGTCGATCTTCACGCCGGCCGCGGTGACGCACTTGGTGAGGTTCTGGACGGCCGTGGCGGAGGCGGTGACGATGTGGGTCTCGACCTCCAGGCGAACCGCGCTCATCCCGAGCGGGTTCATTACGCCCTCCTGGCCGTCCACCGTGTAGCCGCGCGGCACGACGTGAAGGACTTCGCGGGTGGACGGGATCGAGACGGCGCGGGCGACTTCGATCGAGCGGTTGACGTCCTCCTGGGTCACCTCGCGGCGCGGGCCGGCGACCGCCACCTGGCCCGGCGAGTTGAGGCCGTCGACGTGCTGCCCGCCGACGCTCACGAACGCCCGGTCGATCTTCCAGCCGGAGTGGCGCTCTGCCTTCTCGACCGCGGCAGTGATCGAATGGACTGTCTGGTCGATATTCACGACGACGCCTTTGCGAAGCCCTGACGCCGGCACCGTGCCCTTCCCGATGATCGTGACGCCGCCGTCGCGGCCGACCTCACCGATGAGGGCCACGACTTTGGTCGTCCCGACGTCGATCCCGACGAGGACCGCCTCGCGTTCCACTCGTTTCGTCCCTCTCCTTGCTGTTGGGCCGACCTATAGGAAGTGCCGGCGGATGAGCGCGACGTTCTGGAAGATCCGCAGCCCGAAGGTGATGAGCGCAACCAGGTACAGGTCAAGCCCCAGGCGATCCCCCACGAACGTGAGGAGGACCGCCACGACCGCGTTCACCACGAACCCGCTGACGAAGATCCGGTTGTTGTACGTCCCTTCCAGCTCGGCTCGCACGGCCCCCAGGACGGAGTCGAGCGCCGCGAGGATCGCGACGGCCGAATAGCGGGCCAGCTCAAACCCGACGTTGACGTTCAGGACGAGCCCGAGAAGGACACCGACGAGCAAGCCCGCCAGCGGCAGGAGCACGGGTCGGTCCTCCCTCCACGTACGTCGTTTGTGCAAGGCTACCCGACCCGGCGGCCCGGTGCCAAACCATCCCGTCACCCGGTCGGTCACTTGGTCGTGGACGTCCCGTGCGTACCGTTCGCCAGCACGATGCGCAGGAGCTGGGCCTCCCGGCCGGCAAGCAGGAGGCCGAGGAGGCGCGCCT
The DNA here is from genome assembly GCA_017882025.1 of Chloroflexota bacterium. GTDB lineage: Bacteria > Chloroflexota > Limnocylindria > Limnocylindrales > CSP1-4 > CTSoil-043. The sequence goes on along the minus strand of JADGQG010000124.1, from coordinate 1,102 downwards.
GCTGGGGAACCAGGTCCGCGGGCCGGAGCGTCGGGGAGTAGAAGCCGAAGACGGCGGTCCAGGGTCGGTCGACGGCCGGTCGAACCGTCCAACCGTCCTCGTCGTCGAGTCGCACCTGCAGCCCTGGCGCCGACGACCCGACGTCGGCCGGACGGAGCGAGAGCAGGCGCGTTGCCACGTCAAGCTCCATCGGACCCAGCTGGCCGCCGACGACCGGAAGTGGCTGCACCTCGGTGACAACCCCCCCGACGGAGGCGCCCGCCACGCGCCGGTCGTCGACCGTCGGAAGCCCCGCCGCGATGGCCCTCGCGGCGGCCGTGGCGTCCGAAGTGCCGGCGTCGGCGATCACCTTTCCATCGCGGTCCACGAGCAGCAGCGCGGCGCCGGCGCGCCAGGCGAGGATCGGGGTGCGTTCCACGATGTGGACCCGGAGCGTCCCGGGCAGGGTCACGTGGACGTCGGCCCGGGCGATTGACGGGATCGCCTCCAGGCCGGACCGCAGCTCATCCGTCGCCAACATGAACGCGTTCGGGGGCGAGCTGCCGAGGGCGAGCGCGGCCACCACCTCCGCGTCGGTCGTCAGGGCGACACCCGACACGTCCGTGGCACGGACGCCGAAGGCGGGCGACGCGGCCACTCCCCAGGTGGCTGCCCCGGCGACGATCATGACGAGGGCGGCGAGCGCCCGGCGCGGCGAGAGGCGGGACGATGCACGCCGCTGCGGTGGGCGCCGACGGGCGCCGCGCGTCGGGCGGACCGGGAGGCGGGTCACCGAGGCAGGTCCGAGGTGATGAGCCGTCGGGTGGGCGCCGCGGCACGACGCTCGATCGCCAGCTCCACGATCCGGCCGCAAAGTGCCGCGAATGGGAGGCCGTCGGCCGCGGCGATCACCGGGAAGAGGCTGATCGGCGTGAACCCCGGGATCGTGTTGATCTCGTTCAGATACAGGGAACCGGTCCCTCGCTCCAGCAGGAAGTCCACCCGCGCGAACCCGGCACCACCGATGAGCGCGTAGGCCGCGGTGCCGATCCGGCGAACGTCGGCCGCGAGGGCCGTCGAGATGCCGGCCACGGCGAACGTGCGCGAGCCGGTTTCGAGGTAC
>JADGQG010000123.1 GCA_017882025.1 Chloroflexota bacterium | reverse complement strand
GTCTGCGCGGTCAAGGGCTACCGGCTGATCCTGTGCATGCCCGAATCGTTCTCCATCGAGCGCCGCAAGCTGATGACGGGCTACGGCGCCGAGCTGGAGCTGACGCCACGTGAGCTCGGCATGAAGGGCGCGATCGCGCGGGCGCGGGAGCTCGAGGCCGAGATTCCCGGCGCCTGGATGCCGATGCAATTCGACAACCCGGCCAACGTCGAGGCGCACCGTCGCACGACCGCGGCGGAGATCCTGCGAGACTTCCCGGATGGCGTGGACTACCTCGTGACCGGCGTCGGGACCGGCGGCCATATCACGGGCCTCGCCGAGGTGCTCAAGCCGCTTTGGCCGAACCTCCACGTCTTCGCCGTGGAGCCGACGCTCTCGCCGGTGCTCTCCGGCGGCACGCACAGCCCGCACCCGATCCAGGGGATCGGCGCCGGGTTCATCCCGGGCGTGATGCGTCCCGAGCTGCTCGACGGCATCCTCCAGGTCGCCCCGGATGACGCGATGACGTACGCACGTCGCGCTGCCCGCGAGGAGGGCCTGCTCGTCGGCGTCTCGTCCGGCGCCTCGCTGGCGGCCGTGGCACAGCTGCTGCCGCAGGTTGCCGACGGCGCCCGGATCCTGACCTTCGCCTACGACACGGGCGAGCGGTACCTCTCGGTTGAGGCGCTCTGGGGCTGACGAGCCCCGCCAACAGGCTGACTCTGCGACTGCCGGCGGTCCCGGAGCGCCGGGTCAGCCAGGAACGGCCCCCGGCGTGTCGGCCGCGTCTTCCCAGTCCTGCCACGGGACGGGATGCCCGGCCAGGTACGCCTTGACGGCCGTCCCCACGGTCGGGTGGAAGCCCGCGTCGCCGAGCCGCTGGTAGATCCCGTAGTCCTTCAGCCGGTCCTTGACGTTCCCCTTCATCTCGGCGAAGTGGAGCTCGATGCCGGCGCGTGCGAGGTCGGTGATCACCTCGTCGAGCGCGTCGGCGGCCGTCGTGTCGATGTCGGTCACCGGCTCGGCCGAGATGACGAGCCAGCGGATGGGCGGGTCGACGCCGCGGACGGCCGCCCGCACCCGGTCCCGGAAGAGGTCAGCGTTCGCGAAGAAGAGCGGCGCGTCCCAGCGGTAGAGGAGGAGTCCCGGCACCTGCCGCGCGTCCGGGTGCCGCCCGATGTCGTGGTAGCCCTTGTAGTTCGGGACGCGTCCGAGGATCGCCTCGTGCGGCCGCCAGGCATGCCGGATGAAGTTCAGGAGCGAGAGGCCCACCGCGATCCCGATCCCGGGCAGGACGCCGAAGATGACGACGCCGAGGAAGCTGGCGACCGACAGCCCGAACTCGGACCGGCGGAGGCGGAGGAGCCGACGCGCGCCCGCGAGGTCGAACAGGCTCAGGGCGGCGGCGATGACGATCGCGGCCAGGGCCGTCGACGGGAGGTTGGTGAGCAGGCCGGGTGTCGCGACGAGCAGGAGGACGATGACGCCCGCGCCCACCAGGCCCGTCACCTGCGTCCTGGAGCCGGCTGCCTCCGCCACCGGCGTCCGCGTCGCGCTGCTGCTGATCGGGAAGCCGCCGATGAGACCGGAGGCGACGTTGGCGACGCCCAGCGCGGCGAGCTCATGGTCTGGGTCCACCGCCTCGCCGCGGCGGGCCGCGAACGTCCTTGAGATGACGCTCGTGTCAGTGAATGCCACAAGGGCGATCCCGAGCGCGCCGGGGACGAGCGCCAGCAGGTCGGCGAGGCTGACGGCCGGGATCCCGACGGCGGCGAAGCCGCGCGGGACCGCGCCGACGACCGCGAGCTGGTTCGCCAGCCCGAAGAGCGTGACGACGAGCGTGGCGAGGATGACCGCGATGAGGACGCTGGGGAGGCGGCGCGATGCGCGGCGGAGGACGAGGATCACCATGAGCGCGCCGGCGCCGATCAGCAGCGCGACGGGCACCACCCTGCCGTCCAGGACGCCCCGGACGATCCCGATCGACTCCCCCAGGAAGTCCGATCCGTCGACGGAGAAGCCCAGCAGCTTCGGGACCTGGCTCACGATCACGGTCAGCGCGATTCCGTTCATGTAGCCGACGCGGACCGGCCGCGAGAGCAGGTCGGTCAGGAACCCGAGCCGCGCTGCGGCCGCGGCGATACAGATGGCGCCCACCATCAGGGCAAGCGCCGCGGCGAGGGCGACGGAGCGCCCGTCATCGCCGCCCGCGAGCGGGATGATCGTGGCCGCGACGGGAGCGATGAGCGCCGAGTCAGGCCCCAGCACCAGGATCCGCGACGGGCCCACCAGGAAGTAGGCGACGAGCGGCCCGACCGTGGCGTAGAGGCCGGTGATCGGCGGGAGGCCGGCGGCCTCCGCGTACCCCATCCCGGCCGGGACAAGGAGCGCCGACAGGACGATCCCAGCCACGAGGTCCGCGCGGAACGAGGCGGGCCCGTACCCGCGGAGCGCGGCGAGGATCGGGAGCCCACGGGAGATGGCGCGACGGGCGTCGCGCGGTGGAATGGTCTCCGGCGGCGAGTGGGCCTCGAGCGGTTCGATCGGCACGACTCACGACCCTCGGTGCTTCGCGGGCGGTGAACGGGACGCAGCACGCCGCGTCCCGGCCATGATGCGGCACGTCGAGCTGCCCCGTCGGGCGCGATGCCAACGGGGACCTGCGAGAATCGCGCCATGGCCGATCGCGTCAGCGCGGGGATCCTCCTCCACCGCATTCGGGACGGGCACCTGGAGGTGCTCCTGGCCCATCCCGGCGGGCCTTTCCACGCGACGAAGGACCTGGGCAACTGGTCCATCCCCAAGGGCGAGGGGGAGCCGGGGGAGGACCTGGTCGACGTTGCGCGACGCGAGTTCCGAGAGGAGACCGGCCACCCCTCTCCGGATCAGAGCACCATCCCGCTGGGTACGATCCGGCAGCGGGGTGGCAAGGTTGTCCACGCGTGGGCGCTCCCCGGCGATCTGGACCCAGCCGCGGCGCACAGCAACACGTTCTCTCTCGAGTGGCCGCGCGGTTCCGGCCGGCTGGAAGCGTTTCCGGAGATCGACCGCGTGGCGTGGTTCGACCTGGGCGAGGCGCGGGTCCGACTGAAGGACGCGCAGGTTCCGTTCCTGGATCGGTTGGTCGACGCGCTGGTTCGCTGAACCGGCCGGTCGCACGCTCCCAGGGCGCCGCGCTCGCTGGGTGAACGCTTCGACGGTCTGCTGGTCGTCCTGCACGACCGCGACCCGGCCACGGCGGCCACCCGCCGGCGCACGGTGAAGGCTGTGCAACCGCCGGCGAGGAGCGTCGCGACGCGAACCGATGTTCCTCCATGGAGAGGGCCTCGTGATCAAGCGGCCAGCGAGGTAGCCGTGGATGATGGGCGGTAGCGTGTCGCCGGCACGAACGGCCGGGCCGCCAGCATTGCAGGGAGACGAGCATGCCAGTGATCTTCGAGCACCATCCCCATCCGCGGATCGCCGCGCGCAAGAAGGCCGGCCCGGCCAAGACGCGAGACGAACATGAGGGCATGAACGGGAAGATCGCGCTCGCCCTGACGACCGCGGTTGGGACGATGTGGTGCGCGTACGCCTTCGCCCTCCTTGCCCTGACTGTCGTGCCACAGGCCGTCAGTGGTGGATTGCTCACCCTTATCCAGTGGGTCAGCCAGACGTTCATCCAGCTCGTCATGCTCTCGGTCATCATGGTTGGCCAGAACATCCTCTCCCGCGTCTCGGACAAGCGAGCCGACGAGACGTACCAGGACGCCGAAGCCACGCTCCACGAAGCCCAGCAGATCCAGGACCATCTCAAGGCCCAGGACGACGCGATCGGCACCCTGCTCGACAAGATCGCCAAGCTCGAGGCGGCGCGCGGCCAGGCGTGAAGGGCGCCTCGATTCGCCGTGAGAGATCTGGGGCGCGCTGCCCGTGAGCGTTGCGCTCGGCCTGTCGCCGGTCCTCGTGTAGGCACGACTGCCGGTCACGGCCGCCTGTACCACGGTCTGGGTTCGCGACGGCGTCGTCGGCCGGGGCCTCGTCTCGCCGCTCGTGATCGCGCCCGCGATGGGGACGGCGATCGGGATAGCGCTGAGGGACCCAGCCGGCGTCTGATCGCCTGGGATGCTCAGGTAGCGTTCCTGGATCGGCGGGTCGACGCGCTGGCTCGCTGAACCGGCGCCACGGGTGGTCCGCGGGGTCGACGGAGGGCGTTCTGGGACCTGTCGCCGGCAGTGCGGCGTACACTTGGCGGGCGTTTCTCTATCGGTTCGGACCCCATCTCCCACCCCGCCGGAGGCATTCGCATGTCCCGCTTCACTGACGCGCTCACGACCCAGATCGCGAACGAGTTCGCGGCATCGCAGCAGTACGTGGCGATCGCCGTGTGGTACGACGGCGAGACGCTCCCCCAGCTGGCCGGCTTCTTCTACCGGCAGGCGGTCGAGGAGCGCAACCACGCGATGATGCTCGTGCAATACCTGCTGGACGCCGGTGAAGCGATCGCCATCCCAGGCGTCGCCGTGCCGCGGACGTCGTTCGCAGACGCGACGGAACCGGTCGCCCTCGCGCTCGCGCAGGAGCGCCGGGTCACGGACCAGATCAGCGCGCTCGCCATCTTCGCGCGCAAGGACGCCGATCTCGTGGCGGAACAATTCATGCAGTGGTTCCTCAAGGAGCAGCTCGAGGAGGTGTCGAGCATGGCGGCTCTCCTCAAGACCGTCGAGCGAGCCTCAACCTCGAACCTCCTGCTCGTCGAGGCATACCTGGCGCGGACGACCGGGGGTGAAGCGGCGCCTGAGGCCGGCATGCCGCGCGCCGCGGGCGGAGCGCTCTGACTCCACTTGGCCCGCGCGCGGGCTGCGCGAGAGGTCTGCGGCGCGCACGGCACACCGACGAGCTGAAACGTTCAGTCGCGATTCTCGGCCTGCTCGTGGGCCTTGTCGCTTCAGCCTGCAGCGGTCCGACGAGCACGCCCGCAACGCCTGCGGCCGTGCCCTCGCCCGGGGCGTCCAACGCCGGTCCGGCGGCGACCCCGGCGGCGTCGGCGGCGTCCCCCGCGGCATCGGCGGGGCAGGCCGACTTCACGGGCGGGACCGCCACGGCGACCGTGACGCTCCCCGGCGGAGCCCTCACGTACGCGGGCGGTTCCTGCGAGCACGGCCCCGCGGACGCCTGGGTGGCCGTCAACATCGGCCAGCCCAACGGAGCGGAATACTTTGGGTTGGTTGCAGGGCGAAGCCCCTATAGCCCGACTGACGTGCGAACCGCGACCGGGGGAGGGACCCTGAAGGGCGATGCCGTGCTCGTCACGTACCGGCACGCCGGCTCGCCGTTCGTGCTCGACCACGACAGCGCGTCCGTGTTCCTGATCGTGGACGCATCGGGCGGCACGTTCTCAGGCCACCTGGCCGACGGCACGAACGTGAGCGGCACGTTCGCCTGCTGACGTGCGGCGGCGCCGGCTCGGCGCATCCCCGCGGCGCCGGCTCGGCGCGCTGCTTCCGGGTCGCGCCCAGTCACCCTGCCGCGCGCACCTCGGCCAACCGCCGGGCGAGGAAGGTACGTTCGGTCTGGTTGCTCGCCAGGTCCAGGGCCCGTCCATAGGCGCGCGCCGCTTCGTCGCGCCGTCCCAACCGGCGCAGGAGGTCGGCGCGGGCGGCGTGGAAGAGGTGATACCCGTCGAGCGCCCCTTCCGCGCCCAGCGCTTCGACGAGGACGAGCCCGGCGCCGGGCCCATCCGCCATGGCCACGGCGACCGCGCGGTTGAGCTCGACGACCGGCGTCGGCACCTCCGCGACGAGCGCGTCGTACAGGCGTGCGATGGCTCGCCAGTCGGTCTCGTCGGCCCGCCGAGCGCGGGCGTGGCCGGCGGCGATCGCGGCCTGGAGCACGTACGGGCCGGACCTGGCCCCACTGGCGAGGGCCACCGCGAGGGCGCGATCGACGAGCGCCAG
>JADGQG010000122.1 GCA_017882025.1 Chloroflexota bacterium | reverse complement strand
CGGGCCTTCGTCGCCCGGGCAGCCGCCGTCCCGCCGCCCGGGGAGGCCGAGCTGGGCGCGGACCAGCAGGCGATCCGGCGGGCCGAGCGGAGCCGGCGCCTGGATACCGTGGCGGCCTTCGGGCTTCGCCTTGTCCGCTGGTTCGGCGTCGCGGTCATCGCGATCGTCGTCACCTCGGCCTTCCTGCCGTCGGTCTGGGCAGCCATCGGCGGCCTGGGCGTGGGCTTCGGCGTCGCAATCGGCGGCGCGATCGGGTTCGGCACCCAGGCGCTCGTGCGCGACTACCTGAACGGCATGCTGATCCTGGGCGAGAACCCATACAGCGTCGGCGACATCGTGGCGATCGCCGGCGTCCGCGGCACGGTGGAGGAGGTGGGCCTCCGGCGCACCGTGATCCGCGACATGGACGGCACGGTCCACTCGGTTCCCAACGGCGAGATCCTCGTGGCTTCCAACTTCACCCGCCGTTTCGCCCGGGTCAACGAGCGGTTCGTGGTGGCCTACGGCACGGACATCGCCCGGGCCACGTCCCTCATCAATGGGGTCGGGCAGGCGTTCGCGGCCGACCGGGCCTGGGCGCCGCGGCTGATCGAGACGCCAGCCGTCCTCCGGGTGGACCCGGTGGTCGACCCGGGCATCCCGATCCTCGTCTCATTCACGGTTCGTCCGGGCGAGCAGTGGACCGTCGCCGGCGAGTTCAGGCGACGGGTCCTGGAGGCGTTCGTCCACGACGGAATCCGCCTCGCGACCTCGCAGCGGCTGCAGGTGGATTCGCCGCTCCCGATCCCGGCCGCCGATTCGAACGGCGCGGAGTCGGGCGCGGAGTACACGTGAGAGACGCGTATCATCGCGTCACGACCGACGTCGCGGTTCGACGCAATCCCGGAGGTGTCGCAGCGTGAGCCCCGATCCCGCCCGCATCCCGGTGATCGAGGCGTTCCTGGCTGACGCGGCGGTGGTTGACACGATCCGCGAGCACTCGGGCCGGGCTGAGGACTGAGCGGATGCCGTTCGGGTTCCATCGCCGCGACAGCGCGGCGAACACGAAGGCCACGCCGGACGGGGCGTCAGCCCCGCCGGCCCGATCGACCGGTGCGGGCCGGGACGCCCGCACGCGGACGGGCGTCCCCTTCGACGGGCTGACGGAGGATTGGCGGATCGTCGGGTTCATGGAGCTCGACGGGCGACTGCTGGACATCCTGAACCGGCGCGAGGCCATCCCGATCGGGGACGTGACGTGGTCGACCCTGGACGCCGTGGCCGACCTTCAGCCAGCGCCCGGCCTCCAGAAGGTGGACCCGTACGACCTGATCGTGGTCCTCGCCGGTGACCGGACCCTTCCGCCCCTGAATGACGCGGAGAGGGCGGCGCTCCGGGTCCACAAGGTTGCCTACGACGTGACCCTGGAGCTGCCGCCATACCGGGTGAGCGGCACGGTGTTCCTGCACCCGGGATCCGAGCCCGAGCGGCTGATGGATCGTGGCTCCGACCTCTTCTTTCCGGTGGTGAACGCGGTCGCGCTGGTCGGCGACATCCCGCTCGGCGATCCGGAGACCGACGTGGTGCTGGTCAACCGCTCGTACCTGCGCGGAGTGGAGCAGGTCGACCGGTTCGTCGTCGCGGCCGCGCGCGAGCGGCGACCAATCCGGCCAGCCGACTGAGCGTCGGACGGGCGTCAGCCCGTCCGCACGGGTTCTTTCCGCCCGAAGAGGCCGCGGATGGACGCACGGGCGGCCTCCTTCGCGCGGGGCATCCCGACGACGCGCTCGGCCAGGGCGCGGAAGTCCCCGGAGACCTTCTCGGCCGGGAAGAGGTCGATGACCGTGCGGCCCTCATTGGCGGCCTTGACCAACTGGAGCCCGGCCGAGCGGATCATGGCAAACGACGACATCCCGACCGTGCGTTCCATGTCGGCCACGCTCACACCGCTGTTGGCGCGGTTGATGACGAGCGCGAGCTTGTCGCGGAAGCCGAGCTCTTCAGCCACGTCGCGGAGCTGGACGGCGGCGCGGAGCGCGGGCACGTCCGGCGTGACGGGGACGAGGATCCGGTCCGTGCGACCGAAGATCGCCCGATTCAGCACATCGTAGTCGGGGTGGAGATCGACGACGATGACATCGAAGGAGCGGCGCGCGCGGTCGATCGCGTCGGCGACCGCCGCGGGGTCGAGGTGGCCGGTCATCAGCGGGCTGGACGAGAGGACGAGCACCTTCAGGCCGGACGAGTGCGCGGCGACCAGCTCCTCCAGCGTCTCGGGGACGGCGCCCGGTCCGCCGTCGTTGGCTTCGGCGAGCGAATCGACGAGGGTTCGGACGTTCTCCAGGCCGAGCGAGCTCGCGATGTGGCCGGTCACGGTGTCAGCGTCCACGAGCAGGACCTTCCGGCCCATCGCGACCAGCGAGGCCGCAAGGTTGACGGCGATCGTCGTCTTGCCCACTCCGCCCTTCGGGTTGAAGACGCTCAGGAACGCGCCTCGCCGCGACCAGTCATCGGCCGAGAGCGAGCCCGACTGGATCACCGCACCGCTGCCGTCGTCGACGGTCATCTGGCGGATCAGCATTGCCTCCACGCGCCAGCGGAGCGCCTCCGGCGAGTAGGGTCGGGTGAAGTACTCGTCGTGCGCGCCGGAGCGTCCGGCCGCACCGACCAGCCGATCGAGCGTGCGCGGCGAGACGATCATGAGGGCCGGGATGTCCCGCCCCGGCTCGTGGAGGAGCTCGTAGTACTCGAGCGATTCGTCGAAGTCGCTCTCGCCGTCGAGGATGGCGACGGCGACATCGTGGCGGCTCGCGAGGAGCGCCTCGAGGTCGCCCGGGCACCCGACCACGACCGGCTCGAAGTCGGCCTCGCGGAGCACGTCGACCACGTGCGGCTGTTCGTCGCCGGGCAGTGCGATCGCGATCGCGGGGCGGGCCATTCCTCCGGGTCCTTTCGTCTCGTGGACTGGTGCGCTCAGTCCTCGGGGTCGTGAGCGCTTGCGGTCACGACCCCGTCACCACCACCGGTGACCCGGGCCTGGAAGCCGGGAAGCGTCGGGATCAGGTCGCGGAGGGAGACCTCCGCCTGGTGCTGGACGGCGAACAGGAAGTCGCCATCCGGCCCGGAAGAGACGCCCACGTGGCGCACGCCCGCCTGGCGACTGAGATGGCGCTTGAAGCTCGCGATGCTCGCCACGCTCACGAGGCCCGTCACGATGACCTGGGTCGAGGACACGGGCGCGGCTGGGGGCGCGTCGGCCGGGGCGCCGGACATCGACGGCGGGACGAGGCCGGCGAGGCGGGCGGCGAGGTTCTCCTCGTCGAGCTCCGGGATCGCCGAGATCTCCGCCGCGGCGGCTTCCGCGGCCTCGGCCTCGGCCGCGGCAAAGTCGGGAGTCAGCCCGAGCAACGCAAGGCGCGGATCGCGCACCGGAGTACCGTCCTCCGGTGCGGATGGCGGCGCGGCATCGAGCTCGGCCGCGGACGAGTCGGCGGCCGCCTCGGCTCGCGCGGGCTCGGCAGTCGCAGCCTCGACCGACGCTGCGGCCTCGGCGGCCGCCTGGATCGCGGTCATCGCGGCGTCGCGGTCGAACGAGAAGTCGCCAGTCGGAGACGGCATCGAGGCGGGCGCGGTGTCGGCCACCGGCTCAGGCTCGGCCTCCAGGGCCGTCGTCGGCATCTCGGCGACCGGCTCAGGCTCGGCGACAGGCGCCGGCACGACGATCGGGATCCCGACGGCAGGCTCGGTCATGAGCGCGGTGAACGCGGTGTCGTCCAGCTCGTCGAAGGCCGGCGCCTCGGGCATCTGCTGAGCGCGAGCCGCCAATATCGTCAGATCCGTCTCGGTGAGCAGCTCGTCGAAGAACGCCGCCATCTCCGCTTCGAACGAGGCGATCTGTCCCTGGATCCGGGTGACGTCGCGTTCCACGAGCGCGGCGTGACGCCCCAGCTGTCCGTCGAGCTGGCCGCGGCGGCCCGCCATCCGGTTCTCGGACTCTTCCCGGATCCGGGCGATCTCCGCCTTCGACCACTCCTTGATGCTGGCGACGTCCTCGTCCGCGCGGCGGCGGAGGGCGTCGGCATCGGCGATCGAACGTCCCTGGATCTGCTCGACGTACGTGGATCCCTCGACCCGGAACTGCTCCAGGGTCGCCGCGCGAGCCTGCTCGGCCGCGACCTGCATCGCATGGGTCAGGTCGATGAGGAACTTCGTGGGCCGCCGGGCAGGTGCCGTATCAGCGATCCTCGGCGCAACCAGCCCGTCGCCTGGACCGGGGGCCGCGGCCTCCGCCGCACCGACACCGGCATCGGCCTCGGTCGCGGCGTCGGACGTGGGCTCGAGGGCCCCTGGGGCCTCCACCTCGGGAGCGGAGAGCTCGAAATCGCCGGTATGCGGCTCGCTCTCGGGGTCTTCCTCGGTGGCATCGCGGGACGGTGCCCGGTCCGGGCTCCACGGGAGCCGGAAGCCGGATCGCGATTCGGTCGTCGCCATGCTGCGCGGTCCCTTCTGCGGTCGTTTGATCGGTACGGGTCCTCTCACCCGATGCGGATGCTAGGGGCCGGGAGCGGTGCGGTGGAGTTGACTAGTGGTACCACCTGGCACCGGCGGTGGTACCCCCGGGGTCCCGCGTCGGTGCAGCCCGGCACCGATCCGGTGCGTGGATGCGCCGGCCACGGCCCCCACGCGGGGGGACCGCTACGATGTCCGGACCATGAGCGACACGACGCCGGATCCGCGTACCCAGCCCCCCGAGGGACCGCCCCGCGACCGGTTGGGTCGCCGGCCGCGCGACCTCCGGATCTCGGTGACCGACCGCTGCAACTTCCGGTGCACCTATTGCATGCCCGCGGAGATCTTCGGTCGCGACTATGCGTTCCTGCCGCGGTCGCAGATCCTGACCTACGAGGAGATCGTCCGACTGGCGGCCATCTTCGTCCGGCTCGGCGTCGAGAAGCTGCGGATCACCGGCGGCGAGCCAACCGTCCGCCGGGACCTGCCGGATCTCGTCCGCCCGCTCGCCGCGATCGAGGGCGTGCGCGACCTCACGCTCACGACGAACGGGTCCGCGTTACGGACGCTCGCGGCGCCGCTCGCGGATGCCGGACTGCGCCGGATCACCGTCAGCCTTGATTCCCTCGACGACGCGGTCTTCCGGGCAATGAGCGGTGCCGACATGCCGCTCGCCCGGGTGCTCGACGGAATCGCGGCCGCTCAGGTGGCGGGCCTCGCACCGATCAAGATCAACATGGTCGTCAGGCGCGGAAGCAACGAGGCGTCGATCGTCCCGATGGCGCGCTGGGCACGCGACGCGGGCTTCATCCTCCGCTATATCGAGTACATGGACGTGGGGACCGCGAACGGCTGGCGGATGGATGATGTCGTCCCGTCGGCGGAGATCGTCGCGCTGGTCGATACGGCGTTCCCGCTCGAGGCGCTGCCGCAGAACTACCCCGGCGAGGTCGCCACCCGTCTCCGCTACCGCGACGGGGCAGGCGAGATCGGCGTGATCGCGTCGGTGACGGTGCCCTTCTGTGGAGCCTGCACCCGCGCGCGGCTCTCGGCCGAGGGCGAGCTGTTTACCTGCCTCTTCGCGGCGCGCGGGACGGACCTGCGGGCCCCGCTCCGAACGGGCGCCGACGATGAGGAGCTGGAGGCCCGGATTCGGGCCGTGTGGGGCGCGCGAGACGACCGGTACTCGGAAGTCCGCAGTGCCCGGACCGCGAACCTGCCCCGCGTCGAGATGTTTGCGATCGGCGGCTGAGGGCCGCCCGATGAGTCTGCGCGCGGCGGCGCCGGTCGCGGCTCTCTGGCGGCGGAGCGCGGCGTACATCGTCGATTCGCTCATCATCGGCGTCGTCTACGTCTTTCTGGCGGTCTTCTTCGACGCGGTCTTCGGGCGGCTTGTCGAGGCTACGCCGGATGGGACGGCGCTCGCGGT
>JADGQG010000121.1 GCA_017882025.1 Chloroflexota bacterium | reverse complement strand
CCGTACGTGTTCATGTAGTACGGCAGGCGCCCGGAGCAGCCGATCCCGGAGATGAAGACGATGTTCTCCTTCGGCACGCCGAAATCGGGCATCACCTTCTGGGTCTGGGCGAGGATCGAGTAGTCGCCGCAGCCCGGACACCAGCGGACTTCCTGGTCGCTGGCGAAGTCCTTGCGGGTGAGCTTGATGGGAGCCGCGTCCTCAGAGGACGGGGCGGGCTGGTCGGTCATCTCGTGGGCCTCACAGGTCTCCGAGCACCTGCTCGGCCTTCGCCTGAATCTCGCTGATCTGGAACGGCTTACCCCGGACGAGGTTGAAGCCCTCTGCGTCCACCAGGAACGTCGACCGGATCAGCATCCGGAGCTGGCCCATGTTGAGCTCCGGGATGAGCACCCGGTTGTAGGCGCGGACCACGTCGCCGGTGTTCGTGGGGAACGGGTTGAGGTGGCGCAGGTGCGCGTGCGCGACCTTTCGGCCCTGCTCCTGGAGTCGCTCCACCGCACTCCGGATGGCGCCGTACGTGCTACCCCAGCCCATGATCAGGAGCTCGCCCTGCGGCGGCCCGAAGACCTCGAGCGGCGGGATATCGAGCGCGATCCGGGCGACCTTCTCCGCGCGCAGGAGCTGCATCTGGTGGTGGTTGTCCGGGTCGTAGCTGATGGTGCCCAGGACGTCGAGCTTCTCGAGGCCGCCGATCCGGTGCTCGAGGCCCGGCGTGCCGGGGACGGCCCAGGGCCGTGCGAGCGTCTCCGGATCCCGCTCATACGGGTAGAACCCCGCGCGCTCCGTCCGGTTGGGGACACGCAGGTCCGGCAGCCCCTCCAGCTCCGGGATCCGCCACGGCTCGGAGCCGGTGGCAAGGAACGCGTCGGACAGGTAGACGACCGGCGTCATGTGGCGGAGCGCGATCCGCCAGGCCTCGATCGCGAAGTCGAAGCACTCGGCGGGGGTGGCGGGCGCGACCACGGGGATGGGCGATTCGCCGTTGCGGCCGAAGAGCGCCTGGAGGAGGTCGCTCTGTTCCGTCTTGGTCGGCATCCCGGTGGACGGGCCGGCGCGCTGCACGTCGATCACCACGAGCGGCAGCTCCACCATCACGGCGAGCCCCAGCATCTCGGCCTTCAGGGCCATGCCGGGCCCGGAGGTTCCGGTGAGCCCCATCGCTCCGCCGTAGCTGGCACCGAGCGCGGCACCGATCGCCGCGATCTCGTCCTCGGCCTGGAACGTCTTGAGCCCGAAGTTCTTCCAGGCGGAAAGGTGGTGGAGGATCTCCGACGCGGGCGTGATCGGGTACGAGGAATAGACCAGCTGGCGGTCCGCCAGCTTCGAGGCCGTGAGCATGCCGAGCGACGTCGCCTCGTTTCCGGTGATGTTGCGGTATGTGCCGGGCGCCAGCTGCGCCGGCGCTACGCGATAGGTCGTGTGGAAGATCTCTGTCGTCTCGCCGAAGGCATAGCCGGCGTTGAGCGCCCGGCGGTTGGCCTCCGCGATGATGGCGCGGCCGCCGAACTTCTCCTCGATCCAGGCCTGGGTCGTCTCCGTGGTCCGACCGTAGAGCCAGAACATGATGCCGAGGGCGAAGAAGTTCTTGGTCAGGTCCATCTGCCTGGAGGTCATGTCCAGCCCCTCGAGCGCCCGTGCGTTGAGGGTCGAAACCGGAATATCGAAGACCGTGTAGGAGCGCAGCGAATCGTCCTCCAGCGGGCTCGTGGCGTAGCCCGCCTTGGCGAGGTTCGGGGGCGTGAACGCGTCGCTGTTGACGATGATCGCGCCGCCGGGCGCGAGGTCACGGACGTTTGCGCGGAGGGCGGCCGGGTTCATCGCGACGAGGACATCGGGGGCGTCGCCGGGGGTGTGGATCTCGCTGGAGCTGAACGAGATCTGGAACCCGGAGACGCCGGGGATGGATCCGGCAGGAGCACGGATCTCCGCCGGGTAGTCCGGCAGCGTGCTGATGTCGTTGCCGAAGACGGCCGCGGTCCGGGTGAACTGCGTGCCCGTCAGCTGCATCCCGTCGCCGGAATCGCCGGCGAACCGGATGGTGACGCGGTCCAGCTCCTGGACCGGGACGTCGTGCGCCTTCGTGCTCGTCACGGGACCTGCAGGCTCCTTCGAACAGCGGCGCGGGGCCGGTGGGACGCGACCGAGCGAAGCCGTCTGCTCGGGGCGGGTGCCCCGAGAACTGTTGCCAAAGGGTAGCGCACGAGGATGGGTTCGTCAGGCGCTCGAGGCCGGCCTGCCTCGAGCGGTGCCATGGGGCCAGCCGCGGCCCGGGGGGCGTGGGCCGTGGACTGCCGATCGAACGCGGGGCCGCCGTGCTTGATAGGCTCCGGCGGTGGATCGTCGCCGGGCCCTGGGTATCGCGCTCGCCGCTGTCTCCGCGTGCGGCTACGGCTCCGGCCCCCTCTTCGCGAAGAGCGTCTATGGAGCCGGCCTCGACTGGCTTGCCCTGCTCTACTGGCGATTCCTCCTCGGCGGGCTGCTGGTCTGGGCGTGGGCGCTCCTCGTGCCGGCGAACCGGGCCGGGCTGCGCGCGCTGCCGCGCCGCCGCGTCGTCGCACTCCTTGGGCTGGGTGCCTTCTTCGCGGCGAACGCGAGCACCTACTATGCCGCGCTCCAGTACATCTCCGCCTCGCTCGCGTCCCTGATCGTCTACATCTATCCCGCGCTCGTGGCCGTCCTCTCGATCCGGTTCGGGCACGGGCTGCATGGGCGCCGGCCGTGGGCCGCGCTCGGGGTCGTGAGCGCCGGGGTGGCGCTCACGATCGGCGGGATCGAGACCCACCCGGAGCCGATCGGCCTCGTGCTGGCCGTCTCCTCGCCGTGCATCTACGCGATCTACATCGTCATGGCGGCCCGTCTCGCCGGCGAGCGGCGCGGCGAGACGGCCAACGACCGGACGGGCGGCGACGGCGCCGAGACGCGGCCGGCCGTGGCGGCCGCGATCATGATCAGCGCGACGTTCGTAGTGGTCGCGCTGCTGGCGGCCGCGACCGGCGAACCGATCGTCCCATGGCGGGTGCCCGGCGGCGCCTGGTACGGTCTGGCCGGCATCGCCGTCTTCTCGACGGCGGTCGCGATCTCCGCGTTCTACGCCGGGACGGCCCGGATCGGGGCGGCCCAGGCGGCGCTCGTCTCCACGGTGGAGCCGGTCTGGACGATCTCGCTGGCGGCGCTCCTGTTCGGGGAGCGCCTGTCCACGGTCCAGCTGGTCGGGGGAGTCCTGGTC
Organism: Chloroflexota bacterium; assembly: GCA_017882025.1. Lineage (GTDB taxonomy): Bacteria > Chloroflexota > Limnocylindria > Limnocylindrales > CSP1-4 > CTSoil-043. The sequence goes on along the minus strand of JADGQG010000121.1, from coordinate 2,725 downwards.
ATCGCGGGCGTCATCGTGGCCCAGACGACGCCCGGCGCGACGCTGTCCGCGGTCGTCGAGGAAGCCTGAGCGGGCGTACGATTGGGGGGATGGTCCAGATCGAAACACTGGCCGCACGCGACGGCACCGCGCTCCTGACGCGGCGCTGGCCGCCGGCCGGGGAGCCATGGGCGACGCTCCTCGTGGTCCACGGCCTGGGCGAGCATTCCGGCCGCCACGAGGCGACCGCGGGACGCTTCGCCGCGGCCGGGATCGCGACGGCCTCCTTCGATCATCGCGGCTTTGGGGCATCGGCCGGGCGGCGCGCGGACGTCGAGCGGTGGGCAAGCTTCCTGGACGACATCGAGGACCGACTGGCCGCGTCGCGGCTGGCCGGCCTCCCGGCCGCGATCTATGGCCACTCGCTGGGTGGCCTGCTGGTCGCGGACTACTTGCTGGACGATCGCCCGCTGCCCGACGTCGCGGTGCTCTCGGCGCCGGCGCTTGGCGCGACGGTCAACCCGGCGCTCCGACTCGCCCTTCCGCTGCTCGCGACGATCCTGCCGCGCGTCGCAATCTCCAACCCGTGGGACGGTGCGGCGCTGTCGCGCGACCCAGCGATCGGCGCGGCCGTTGCCGCCGATCCCCTTTGTGAGTCGCGGACGAGCTTCCGGCTGGGAAACGGGATCTTCCGAGCGATGGATCGCGTGCGGAGCCGACTGGCCGAGCGCGGCGGCTTCCCGCTCCCCGTCCTGCTGGTCCATGGCGGCGCAGACCCGCTCGTGCCGACCGAGACGAGCGCATTCGCCGCCGCGTACCCGTCCGTCGAGCGCCGCGTCTACCAGGACGTGCGTCACGAGCTGCACCACGACCCGGTGGACGGGACGCGGATCGTCGACGAGATGACCGCCTGGCTCCGGGAGCGGCTCCTGGGCTGAGCAGACGCCGCTCGTCAGGCGGCCGGGCCGCGGCCTTCTTTCAACAGGCTGCGCAGGAGGAACGTCACGTTGGCGGGCTTCTCGGCCAGGCGCCGCATGAAGTACTGGTACCACTCCGTCCCGTACGGCACGTAGACACGGACGCGCTGGCCGCGGCGGAGCAGCTCCGCCTGGAGATCGCGGCGGACTCCGAAAAGCATCTGGAACTCGTATCGGTCCGGCGCGATCCCGTCGTCCTCGGCGAAGCGAAGCAGGCGCCCGATGAGCCGCCCGTCATGGGTCGCCAGGGCGGGGTATGCGCCGTCGCGCATGAGGCGCCGGGCCAGCGACTCGTACGCCGCGTCCACCTCCTCGCGCTCACGGAACGCGACCGATGCCGGTTCGTTGTAGGCACCCTTGCAGAGGCGAACCCGCGCCCCGTCGGCGATCAGGGCCTCCACGTCGGCAGCGCTGCGGCGCAGCGCCGCCTGGATCACGACCCCGGACTCCGGGTTGAGCGACCGCAGCTCGCGCCAGAGGCCGAGCGTTCGATCGGTCGTCGTGTGGTCCTCCATGTCGATCCGGACGAATGCGCCGACGGCCGCAGCCGCCCGCATGACCCGGGCGACGGTCTCGCGGCAGACTTCCTCCGAGATGTCCAGTCCCATCTGGGTCAGCTTCAGGCTCACGTTGCGCTGGAGGCCGCGCTCGGCGAGCGCCGCGAGCGTCTCCTCGTACCGACCCGCGGCTCCAGCGCACGCCTCCGCCGACGAGACCGATTCGCCCAGGACGTCGACGGTCGTCGTGAAGCCGGCATCCCGGAGCCGCTCGAGCGCCACGAGCACCTCGGGGAGCGTCTCCCCGGCCACGAACCGGCCGACCATCGGGCGCGTGATCGGCACCCTGACGGCAAGACGACCCAGCGATCGACGTTGTGAGAGGCCGAGGAAGAGTGACCGCAGGGCCCGCTCCGGAGCGTCGTGGAGCGTGCCATTCGGGCTCATCCGCCGGCCTCGCCGGCCACGGCCAGGAAGACGTGCCAGGGCCGGACGGGCGGCCCAGGTTCGGCGGCGGTGCCGGCCGCGGGCGGGATCGGGAACGACATCGAAGCGCCTCCAGGGATCGGCGGGCGACGCCGCCCTCGCGGCGCAAGGCTACCCCACGGGCGCGCTTCAGCGATGGGGCTCGATCCGCACGCCGCCGACCAACGCGACGAGCACGGCACCGACGGCCAGGAGCCAGCTCACCAGTGCGAGCGCCCCGCCCGCCCACAGGAGGATGACCAGCCCTCCCACGGTTATCGGGATGCGCTCGCCGAACGGGGCGGCCACGAGTCCGGCGAGCACCGCCGTGGCCACCAGGAGCGCGACTCCGCCGACCCGCAGGCCGGTGGCGAGCATCCCGGCGTCGAGCGTTCCCGCCCCGGTGAGCGCGACTCCGCCCGCCAGGAGCACATACCCTGCAAGCGCCGCCGGAAGCACGCCGGGAAGGCTGCCCGAGTGCGCCTCCCGAGCGAACGTCACCGCGGACCGCGGCCCGGCCAGCACGACCAGCAGCGTGCCGCCGGCCGCGGCGCAGGAGAGCAGGACCGCGAGCCGCGCGATCGTCTCCATGCCGGTCAGGGCGCCGGCGGCGGCAGCTCCCCGGCGAGGTGCCGTTTCAGCCAGGCGAGGATCCGGCTGTAGGCGTCGCGACGGTTCTCGCGCCGCTCCCAGCCGTGCGCTTCGTCCGCGTACCAGTGCACCTCGTGGTACTTGCCCTCGATCTCGAGCGCCTCGACCATCTTCTCGGTCATCAGCGGCACGACGCGGCGGTCCTTCCGGCCGTGG
>JADGQG010000120.1 GCA_017882025.1 Chloroflexota bacterium | reverse complement strand
GTAGCGATCCTCTACCTGGACCTGCCGCGGCCTGCCGGCCACCCGCAGCCGGCCGAGGGTTCGGAGCGCGCCGAGCCGCGCGGCCGCTTCGGCATCGCGCACGCGGTACTTGAGCTCGACCTCGATTCCCTGCCGGGTGTTCGTCACGTCGCGCTGCTCCTCGGCGCGGTCAGGCGCGCGGATCAAGCGAACCGACCGGCGAGGTCGGTCGGCGTGGCTCGTGGGCGACGACGAGCGCGCGCTCCGCCCGCTCCTTGAGCGTGGCGAAGGTGTCGATCGTCCCGGCCGCGGCGTTGATCTCCTCGGTGCGGCGCCAGGTTGCATCTGCCCCGAGCTGCCATGAGCGCCGGTCGTCGGCGAGCATGACTTTGACGATCTCCGCAAGCCGGGCCTGCGCCTCGAGATCCTCGATCGGGAAGACCGCCTCGATCCGGCGATCCAGGTTGCGCTCCATCAGGTCGGCCGAGCCGGTGTACCACTCCTGCCGGCCGCCGTTGAGGAAGCCGTAGATTCGGCTGTGCTCCAGGAACTCGCCCACGATCGAGCGAACCCGGATCCGGTCGCTCACGCCGGGCATGCCGGGATGGAGCGAGCAGATGCCGCGGATGATGCACTCGATCTCGACGCCGGCCTGGCCCGCCCGGTAGAGCGCCTCCATCAGCTCGGGATCCACGATCGCGTTGCACTTCACGACGATTCGGGCCGTGCGGCCGGCGCGGGCATGCTCACCCTCGCGCTCGATCAGCTCGCGCAGGCGTGGACGGAGCGAGACCGGGGCCACCAGGAGCCGGCGGAACTGGTGCTGGCGCGACAGGCCGGTCAGGTAGTTGAAGAGGTCCGTCGCATCGGCGCCCAGCTCCGGGCGACACGTCAGCAACCCCAGGTCGATGTAGATGCGGGCGGTCTTCGGGTTGTAGTTGCCGGTCCCCAGGTGGACGTACCGGCGCAGGCCCGAGCCCTCGCGACGGACCACCAGCGAGATCTTGCTGTGGGTCTTGAGGCCCACCAGGCCGTAGACCACGTGGGCGCCGGCCTGCTCCAGCTTGCGCGCCCAGACGATGTTCGCCTCTTCGTCGAAGCGGGCCTTGATCTCCACGAGGACGACTACCTGCTTGCCCTGCTCCGCCGCCCGGATCAGGTCTCGAACGATCGGCGAGTCGCCCGAGGTGCGGTAGAGGGTCATCTTGATGGTCAGCACGTCGGGGTCGTCCGCGGCCTGGGCGATGAACCGCTCCACGGACGCGCCGAACGATTCGTACGGATGGTGGACCAGGATGTCGCCCTGCCGGATCGCCGCGAAGACATCCGCCCCCTCGCCATCGTCGTGTGGGGTCAGGCGCGCAGGGACGACCGGTGTCCACGGCGGGTCACGCAGCTCGGGCAGGTCCAGGGTCGCCAGCTGCCAGAAGCAGGTGGCGTCGAGGATCCCGGGGACGGCGTACAGGTCGTCCGGTCCCAGGCCGATCCCGTCGAGGATGAAGTCACGGACGCCATCCGGCATCCCGTCCTCGACTTCCAGCCGAACGGCCGAGCCAAAGCGCCGTCGGCGCAGCTCCTGCTCGATCGCCGACACGAGGTCCCCGGCCTCGTCCTCCTCGATGTCGAAGTCGGCATCCCGGGTGACCCGGAACGGATGCGACTCCACGATCTCCAGGCCGGGGAAGAGGACGTCCAGGTTCGCGGCGATCACCTGCTCCAGCGGGACGTAGGCGTGGGCGTCCACGGCCACGAGGCGCGGGAGGATCTGGGGAACCTTGACACGGGCGAAGCGCTCCTCGCCGCCGTCGGGATCGCGGACCACGACGGCCAGCGACAGGCTGAGCGTGCTGATGTACGGGAACGGGTGACCGGGCGCCACCGCCAGTGGCGTGAGGACCGGGAAGATCTCCTCGAGATATCGCTCGCGAAGCCGGGCGTGATGCTCGGGGATCGCCGCGTGGTCGACGACCGCAACCCCCTCGGCGGCCAGTGCCGCGCGCACCATGGCCACGAGTCGGGCATGCTCGAGGCCCAACCCGTGGACGCGGGCGCGGATCGCGGCCAGCTGTTCAGCCGCGGTGCGGCCGTCCGGGGACCGCTTGCCACCGGCCGATGCGACCTGTTCCATCAGGCCCGAGACGCGGACCTGGAAGAACTCATCGAGGTTCGAGGCGAAGATCGCCAGGAACTTCGCGCGCTCCAGAAGCGGGTTGCGCTCGTCGCGAGCCTCGTGGAGGACGCGGGCATTGAAGTCCAGCCACGAGAGCTCGCGGTTGATGTACGGAAGCACGGCCGGGCGCCGGCGACCTCCGGCGCGCGGGGAGCGAACGCGAAGCGTCGTCATGCGGACAGGTTGGCTCCAGGGGCGATCGAGACGGGCGAGAGCGAGAACGGGGCGCACGAACGGATCGGCGGGCCAGAAATCGTAGCACGGCCCCGCGTGGGCTCGGCCCTGTCTTTGCCGGACCTTATCCCTCGGCGCGGTACCGCCGCTCGCCGGTCGTCGCGTCCAGCCAGACCCGCATCTGCCGCCGGCTGGTCGGGTCCTCGAAGAACTCGTCCGTGCGCCGGAACCGCTGGTCCATGGGCGCGTCGAGAGTCTCGCCGCCACCGGGCCCGGGCCGCGCGCCGACACGATCCGCCTGCTCGCTCCGGTAGCGGAGCCGCTCCAGGGCGACAGCGACCAGGAGGACCCCGCCGGTCACGACGAGCCAAAGACCGGCAAACGCCCCGGGGCCGCCGCTCACGATCACCACCAGCCCAACGAGGACCCCGAGCGCCCCGGCGAACGCCATGAGGACACGCACGATGCCGAGGCCCGCGCTCACGCCCGACTTCCGTTCGGCCGGCCCGGCTGCGGCGCGCCGCGAGCAGCGCCCGGCGTCACTCGACCGGCGTCGTCGGGTCCGTCACCGCCGGGTCCGCTTCGACGAGGACCGCGGTCCCGTAGGCGACGATCTCCGACATCGTGTTCGCGATCTCCGAGCTGTCGAAGCGCATGGAGATCACCGCGTTGCCCCCGACGAGCGTCGCGTTGCGCACCAGCCGGTCGATCGCCTGGCGTCGGGTGTCCTCCAGCAGCTCCGTGTACTCGTGGATCTCGCCGCCGCCGATGGAGCGGAGCCCGGCCATGATGTTGCCGCCGAGGCCCCGGCTGCGGACGACCAGCCCGAAGACCATCCCCTTCGTCTCGACGACGCGGTGGCCGGAGATGTACGGCGTGGTGGCGACGATCATCGCGATCCTCCATTCGGGACTGCCGCGTCGGGGTGTCCGGCGGCGGCGCGGGCGGCCGTGCACTCGGGACACGGGCAATGGGTGCGTAACGACGTGAACGTGTAGTAGCCCGTGTGGTGGCCATCGCCCCAGGTGGGCGCGACGGCATACCCACCGACCGGCTCCATGGAGACGAGCCGCGTCTGCTCCCCGGTGAGCGTCGGGTTCGAATCCAGCCAGCCCGGCTGCCCCATCTCGCCCCGGCAGTACGCGCACGGGCAGAGCCAGCGGAGCCGGACGAAATCGTAGGTAGAGACGTGTCCGTCGACCCACTCGATGCGGAGGGTTCCTGCCTCGCGGTCGGCATGGATGCGAACCGGCGCGGTCAGATCGTCGCCCCGCAGGTAGCTCGAAGTCATGCTCGTAGTGTAGGCGTCGCCCTCGGCCATGCACGGCCGGCCCCGGAGCGGGCATGATGGCACCGACGTGACGATCAAGCGGCTCTCCCTCGCCGATGCCGCGGCTCTGGCGTCCGCCGAGGTGGCCGCCGAGCTCGGCGTCACCTCCGCTGTCGGCCTGGACGCCGCCGAGGTCGAGCGACGCGCCGCAGACGCGGGACCGAACGAGCTCCTGGCGGTGGAGCGCGAATCGATCCTCGGCATGCTTCGCGATGCCGCCACCGAGCCGTTCGTGCTCATGCTGGCGCTCGCGGGCGGGCTTGCCGTGCTCGTGGGCGAGGTCCGCGATGGGCTCCTCATCCTGGTCGGGCTGGTCCCGATCGTCGGCGCCGACATCGTCACCGAGTTCCGCGGCGAGCGTGCCCTCGAGGCGCTCCGGGCGGCCTCGGCCCCGATCGCACGCGTTCGGCGCGGCGGCGGCGTGGAGGAGATCCCGGCCGCCGGGTTGGTCCCCGGGGACATCGTGCTCCTGCGAACGGGCGACCTGCTGCCGGCGGACCTCCGCGTGGTCCGGGCGGAACGCCTGCTCGTGGACCGGAGCGTGCTCACTGGCGAGTCGGTCCCGGAGCCCGCACGGGTCGAGCCGGACGCCCCCGGCGCCAGCGTCACCGATCGCCGGGCCGTCGCGTACAGCGGGACCTCCGTCGTCGGCGGACGCGGTGAGGGGATCGTGATCGCGATCGGGCAGGCGACCGAGGTCGGCCGGATCGCCGGCGGCCTCGCTGGCCGCCCGGAGCGCCGCTCGCCGGTCCAGCGGGAGCTGGACCGCCTCGTGAAGATCCTCCTCGTCGTCGCCATCGGGCTGATCGCCACCACGACGCTGGCAGGCGTCCTGCGCGGCGCGGGGCCGGGCGAGACGCTCATTGCCGGGATCTCCGCTGCGATCGCCGCGATCCCGGAGGAACCGCCGGTGCTCCTCGCAGTCGTGCTGGGGCTGGGCGCGTACCGGCTCCTCAAGCGTGGCGTGCTGGTCCGACGCCTGAACGCCGAGGAGACGCTGGGCGCCGTCGACCTCATCCTGACCGACAAGACCGGCACGCTCACCCAGAACCGCCTGGAAGTCGCGTCGCTGCGGACGCTCACGGGCACGATCGAGGAGCTGGACGCCAGGCGCGCGGTCCTCGCTGACGCGCTGCGGGCCGAGGCCGACAGCTGGGTCATCGTGGCTGGCGCGGCCGCAGGTTCATTCGCACGTTCGATCTCGCGCGCAGCCGAGGCCGCCGGGATCACCGTGCCGCCCGACCCGGCCCATCTCGAGGAGGCCTGGCCGCCGGCCGATGGCACGCCCTACTCGCGGGTGATCTTCCGCGACGGCGACCGGGGCACGCGCGAGCTGGCCCTTGGGGCGCCCGAGATGGTGCTGGCGCTCGACGGCGAGCCGAGTCCGGCGACGGTCTCCGCGTGGAACGCCGTGGTGGATTCGGCGGCGGCCGACGGGGAGCGCCTGCTCCTCCTTTCCGAACGCGAGGCGCCGGGCGGCTGGATCCCGCGCGCCCTGCTCGGGTTCGCCGACACCATCCGACCGGCGACCCGGGACGCACTGGCGCTCGCCCGCGGCGCGGGGATCCAGACGCTCGTCGTGACCGGGGATCACCCGTTGACCGCGGCGGCGATCGCCCGGGCGGCGGGAATCGCGCGCGATCGCGTGATCACGGGCGACGAGCTGGCCGGCTGGGACGACGAGCGCCTTGCGCGGGAGCTGCCGGGCCTCGATGTCGTGGCCAGGGCGCTGCCGGAGCAGAAGCTGCGCCTGGTCCGTGCGGCGCAGGCGGCCGGCCGCACGGTGGCGGTGACCGGCGACGGCGTCAACGATGCGCCGGCGCTGAACAACGCGGACGTGGCGGTCGCGATGGGAAGCGGCACGGCCGTCGCCAAGGAGGCCGCCGACCTCGTCCTGGGCGACGATTCGTTCGACACGCTCATGTTCGCGCTCCGCGAAGGACGCCGGATCGTCGCGAACGTTCAGAAGGGCCTCGTCTTCCTGATTTCCACCCACGTCGCGTTCCTGGGCTTCATCCTCTTGCAGACGCTGAGCGGGGCGAGCCTTGCGCTGCTCCCGATCCAGATCCTCTGGATGGAGCTCTTCATCGACACGTCCACGGCGGTGGCGTTCGAGCGCGAGCGCGAGGAGCCGGGGACGATGACACGCCCACCCCGGCCGCGCGCCCAGCCGCTCCTGACGAACGGGATCCTGGCCCGAATCGCGCTCGCCGGCGGGTTCTCCGCGGCGGCGGCGCTGGTCCTGGCCGTGATCGCGGGCGGCGATCCGGAGCATGGCCGGTGGCTCGCCTACACCGCGCTGGTCGTGGGCCAGGTGGTGCGGGCATACGCCAACCGGAGCCTCACGATCCCCGTCTGGCGGCTGCCGCG
>JADGQG010000119.1 GCA_017882025.1 Chloroflexota bacterium | reverse complement strand
GATCTTCCGGATCATGGAGCCGCCCTTGCCGATGATCTCGCGGATCTTCTCCGGGTTGATCTTGATCTTCGTGATGCGCGGCGCGAAGTCGCTCATCGTCTCGCGGGCGGATGGCAGGACCTCGAGCATCTTGTCGAGGATGCTCATCCGCGCGGCGTGGGCTTTCTCGAGCCCCTGCCGGATGATCGCCTCGCTGATGCCGGTCACCTTGATGTCCATCTGGAGGGCGGTGATGCCATCCCGGGTGCCGGTGACCTTGAAGTCCATGTCCCCGAAGGCATCCTCCTTGCCGAGGATGTCAGTCAGGACGGTGAACGTCCCGTCCTTCTCCGACATGAGGCCCATCGCCGCGCCGGCGACCGGAGCCGAGATCGGGACGCCGGCGTCCATGAGCGCGAGGGTGGAGCCGCAGGTGGCCGCCATCGAGGTGGAGCCATTGGACGTCACGCACTCGGACACGAGGCGAATGACGTACGGGAAGTCGTCCGAGCTGGGGAGCACGGGCAGGAGCGCCCGCTCCGCGAGGTGGCCGTGACCGATCTCGCGCCGGCCGGGGCCGCGCATCATCTTGTTTTCGCCGGTGCTGTACGGCGGCATGTTGTAGTGATGGATGTAGCGCTTCTCGGTCTGCGGGCTGATCGTGTCGATCCGCTGGACGTCCGAGGACGGGCCGAGCGTCGCGATCGTGAGGGCCTGCGTCTCACCGCGCGTGAAGAGGCCGGAGCCGTGCGCTCGCGGGAGAACGCCGACCTCGACCGTGATCGTGCGGATCTCGTCGACGCCGCGCCCGTCCATGCGGATCCCTTCGGACAGGGTCAGCGTGCGAGCGGTCTTCTTGTGAACGAGCCCGAAGAGGGCCTTGGAGACGCGCGCCGTGCGGCGGGCTGCCTCCAGCTTCGCCTTCCCGTCGTCTTTCGACGTGCGGTTCGCGCGCATGGAGTCGGCGATCCCGGCCGAGAGCGCCTCGAGACGCGCCGGCAGCTCCGCGGCGATCGCGAGGAGCAGGGCGGCCGTCGCCTCGGCGTCCGGGAGGGCTCGGTGCGCCTGCTTCAGCTCGACGCCGAAGAAGCGCGAGAGCTCGCCCAGCGTGTAGCTGGGGAGGTCCGGGTAGCCGTCGCGGCTGAGCGTGAGCGTGTCAAGGTAGGTGCCCGGCCGGATGCGCGTCCCGTCGGCGAGCGCCGCCTCCAGGAACGCGATGTCGAAGCCGACCGAGTGGCCAACGAGGGTCGCCTCGCCGATGAAGGCGAGCGCCTGCCTGGCGGCTTCGACGGGGCTGGGCGCGCCGGCGACGTCCTTGTCCGTGATCCCGTGCATCTGGTTGCCGAAGATCGGACGGCCCGGACTCACGAAGGTGGACCAGCGGTCGACGACCGTGCCGCCCTTCACGCGAACGGCGGCAATCTCGACGAGGTCCGCCATCTCTGCGCGGGTGCCGGTCGTCTCGACGTCCAGCACGACGAACTCGGCGCCCTCCTTCGCTTTCGCGGCGAAGTCGAGGACCGAGCCGGTGCCGGCCTCGAGGAACGGGATCCGCTTCGTCTTGCCGACGGCCTCCTGGAGCTGGAGCTGGAGGTCGATGAGCGGCTGGAGCGCACGGTGGCCGAACAGGATCGCCTCGGCCATCACGGACTCGGGGAGGATCTTTGCGCCGGCCTCCACCATCATGATCGCCTCGCGGGTGCCGGAGACGATGAGGTCGAGATCGGACTCGTCGAGCTGCGGCATGGTGGGGTTGATCACGAGCTCGCCGTCGATGCGGCCGATTCGGACTGCGCCGATAGGGCCGAGGAACGGGATCTCGCTGATCGTCAGCGCGGCGGACGCGGCGACGGTGCCGAGGACGTCCGGGTTGTTCTCCTGGTCCGTCGAGAGGACGGTGAGGACAACCTGCACGTCGTCCTTGTAGCCCTCCGGGAAGAGCGGCCGGATCGGCCGGTCCGTCAGGCGGGCGGCCAGGATCGCGGCCTCCGAGGGGCGCGATTCGCGCTTGATGAAGCCGCCGGGGATCTTGCCGGCCGCGTACATCCGCTCCTCGAAGTCAACCGTGAGCGGGAAGAAGTCCAGGTTCGGGCGGGGCTCGGATCGGTTCGCGGTGCCGAGCACCACGGTGTCACCGTACGTGATGGTGACGGACCCGCCGGCAAGACGGGCGAGCTTGCCTGTCTCGATGGTCAGGGGGCGTCCGCCGAATTCGACGGAAAAGGTGAGGGACACGAGCGTTCCTTTCTCGCTCGCGTCGGGGATGGACCGCTGCCGGCGTTCGCGCCGACCTCCGAATGCACGAAACCCGGGGTGCTCCCCGGGGCTTCAGCGCGTGCTCAGCGGCGCAGGCCGAGCCGTGCGATGACGGCGCGGTAGCGCGAGGCGTCCTTCTTCACGAGGTACGCGAGAAGGCGCCGGCGCTGGCCGACCATCTTGAGGAGGCCACGGCGGGAATGATTGTCCTTTGGGAACAGCCTGAGATGCCCCGTCAGGTCCTTGACCCGCTCCGTCAGGAGCGCGATCTGGACCTCGGCGGAGCCGGTGTCGCCTTCTTTCATTGCGTATTCGGCGACGATCCGGTCCTTGGTTTCCCGCACGAGCGGCACTCGGTCCTCCGACACGAAAACTTCTACTAACCGTTCTTGCAAACGTCCCGAGAGTAGCAGGGGCCGGCGGTTCCTGCAAACGCAGGATCAGGTCCGCCAAACACGTCGAGCGGGGCGGGGCCCACGGGTCCTCATCGCGGGCGAACGAAGGCGACCCGGAGGCGGCCGCCCGCCAGCGTCCCCGGCCGAGCCCGGACGCGGAGCGTGCCATCCTCGGCGACCCGGACGACGGCCTCATGCGGGCGCGCGGACGAGCGTCCGGGCGCGATCGCCGGCTCCACGACCGCTGCGTACGGGCCGGCCGGGGGAAGCGCGACCGGGACCCGGAAGCGCAGCGCAGCTTCCCGGCCGCGACTCGACCGATCGACGATCTCCCCGGTGACCGCGACCCGCCGTCCCAGGAGCGCCCGGGCCGTGGCGAGGTCCCCGGTCGCGATCGCGGTGCGAATCTCCGTACTCCGCACCTGCCGGCCTTCGAAGTCGAACGGGGGGACGACGACGACCGAGAAGCCGTCCCGGGCGCCCAGCGCGGCGAGCGCGCCTGGCGTCCCTCGTCGTTCGTGGCCGAAGGCAGCATCCGGCGTCATCAGGAATCCCGCCAGGCCGGTTCGCGCCCGGATCGATCCCACGAACACGTCGTAGGGCGTCCGGCGGAGCGCCTCGTCGAAGTGCTGGACGATCGTCACCGCCACGCCCGCGTGCGCCAACCGGACGAGGCGCTCGTCGGGGTCGCACAGGAGCGGCGGCGCGGCGCCCGCAACGATCTCGTCGGGATGGTGATCGAACGTGAGCACCGCCGGTACCGCGCCCAGCCGGCCGGCGGCCCGGCGGAGCTCGCGGAGCAGGTAGCCGTGCCCCCGGTGGAGGCCGTCGAAGACGCCCACGACCACGAGGAGCGGTCCGTGCTCGGGACGAAGCGCGGAGAGGCCGTGCAGGGCCGCCGGTGGTCCTGAGCCGCGGCGGGCGCGGGCCGGGGCCGGGGCCGAGGCCGGGAAGACTTGGTCCAGCTCAGCCACTCGGCGGGGTGCCGTCGCGCGGGACCAGGACCTTGTCGGGCACGAGGCGCCCACCGGCCCGCCGGGCGATCGCGGCCAGCGACCCGTCTTCCGACAGGAGCCGCACCCGGCCTTCAGCCGGCGTACCCGCAGCGTGCCCCACGTCGACCGGGGCCGCGGAAACCGCTTGAAGGCGGCCGCCCTCTCCGATCCAGCCGCCGTGAGCGACCACGACGAGCTCGTCCGGGCGGAGCGTCACGGCGGGGAGATCGTCGAGACCCGTCCCGACCGGTCGGAGCAGGGCGGCGAACCGCTCGTTCGCCGCTGCCTCCCGCGCGACGTCGAGGGTGATCGCGTCGTCGAGCGTGAACGGTCCCGCAGCCGTGCGACGGAGCGCCCCGAGATAGGCCGCGCTGCCGACGGCCGCCCCGAGATCGCGCGCGAGCGCCCGAACGTACGTCCCGGCGGAGCAGGCCACGTCGATCACCGCGAGCGGGTGGTCGGGGTCGGTTTCGTCCCAGCGCTCCAGCGCCAGCACATGGAAGGTGGTCTCGCGTGCGGGCAGCTCGGGCGCGTGGCCGGCCCGGGCCAGGGCGTAGGCTCGCCGCCCGCCGATCTTGCGCGCCGAGAAGGCCGGCGGCAGCTGGAGGTGCGTCCCGAGGAAGCCGGCCAGGGCGGCCTCGACCGCTGCCCGACTCGGCGCCGGCAGACTGCTCGGCGTCAGCTCGCCCTCCAGGTCGTCGGTGGTCGACGAGGCGCCGAAGCAGACCGTCGCCCGGTACGCCTTGCGCGCACCGAGGTGGAACTCGACCACGCGCGTCCCGAGGCCAAGGTAGAGCGGGAGCACACCCGACGCGAAGGGATCGAGCGTCCCGCCGTGGCCGATCCGCTTCGTGCCGGCGAGGCGTCGGACGAGCGCGACGACATCGTGCGAGGTTGGCCCAACCGGCTTGTCCACCACGAGGATGCCGTTGAGTCCGGCGTCGATGCGCCGCGGGCGGCGCATTCCCACGCCGTCGGCCGCGACGACCAGGCGCTCGCCGGTCACCGGGCCACTGCCCGGGCGAACCGGATGGCCTCCGGGATGACGACCGCAACTGCCTCGGCCAGCGGGAGGGCGAGCGAAGCGCCCGCGGCCCGGGGGTGCCCGCCGCCGCCCCAGGTCCCGCACAGGGCGGTGGCGTCCACGCCGCCGGGCACCGTGCGAACCGAGAGCCGGGTGGCGTCCCCCTTCTCCTTGAGAAGGAGGGCGATCTCGGCGGTCTCCGACTGGGCGAGGAGGTCGATGATCCCCTCGGAGTGCTCCGAGCGCGCCCCCGTCGCCACGAGGTCCGCGAGCTCCATCGTCGAGGCGATCACGAGGCCGTCCGCGTGGGACTGCAGCCGCCCGAGGACTCGCCCGAAGAGCGCCAGCTGGGCATCCGGCTTCGTGCGGTAGAGGCGCCGGCTGATCTCGGAGAGCGGCGCCCCCGCCTCTACGAGCGCGGCCGCCACCTGGAGCGTCCGGGGCGTCGCGTTCGGGTGGGCGAACGTGGCAGTGTCCATCACGATCCCCGCCGTCAGCGCCGCGGCCAGCCTTCCCTCCCCCGCCGTCAAGGGCACGCCGAGCCGCGTGGCGAGGAGCGCCACCATTTCGCATGTCGCCGCGGCGCCCGGGTCGATCCAGGCGAGGTCCCCGGACGCGTCGTTGCTCGCGTGATGGTCGATGGTGAGGAGCGGCGTCGCGGCGAAGAGCGCGGCGTTGCGGTCGCGGATCGCGCCGACCCGGGAGAGGTCGCCACAGTCGCACAGGACGACAAGGTCATAGGCCACGTCCGGCTCCGGGTCGGTCCGGACGCTGTCGCTGCTGTCGAGGAAGCGGTAGAGATCCGGCACGGCGTCCGCGGCGGCCACGGTGGCCCGAGCGCCGAGCGCTTCGGCGAGCATGCCGATCGCGAGAGCCGCCCCCAGCGCGTCCGCGTCCGGGCTCTCGTGGCCGATGGCCAGCACCCGCCGCGCACCGCGCAGGCGCTCCACGACGGCATCGGGAACCACCGTGGCGAGCGGCCGCAGATCGATGGGCATCTAGCCGGTCCGGCGGGGTCGCCGGGCGGGCGACGTCGGCCACCTGCCAGGCATAGGGAGGTTCCGGAGTCCGCCTTCTTTCCGGCGACGATGCGCGAATGGGACGCCAGCGCGCTCACCGACCTGGCCGGGCGCGTGCGTCTCCCCGGCGACCGGATCGGCCCCCGGCTCCGGCTCGGGCTCCGGCGTGTCACCCTCCCGTGGCAGGCGCGCGACGGGCGTCGGGAGCGACTCCTTCACGGGTGCGTCGGCGAGCGATGCCGCCCGGGGGGCGTCACCGTGCTCCAGCTCGTCGAGGATCTGGAGAACGCGGGTGCCGCGCTCCATCGAGGCGTCGAGCTCAACGTGGAGCGCGGGGATCCGTCGAAGACGGAGCCGGACGCCC
>JADGQG010000118.1 GCA_017882025.1 Chloroflexota bacterium | reverse complement strand
GAGAAGCGCTCGTCCGGATCGGCGAGGTCCAGGCCGTGGTGCGGCACGTCCCGACGCTCGGCGAGGGTGGGCTTCGCCGTCGCGACGTCGGTCCCCCGGTAGACCTGGCGCGAGTCCGCCGAGATGACCGCTGCCGGGATGCCATCGGCGCCGAGCGCGAGCGCGAGCCGCACGGCAAGGTCGGTCTTGCCGGTGGCAGTCGGGCCGCCGACGACGACGAGCGGCGGCCGCCGTCCCGACGTGCTCCCCTCCCCCGTCGTCAGGCCAGGACTCCCCGCAGACTGTACGGGCCGACCGCCTCGATGCGCACGTCGACGATGTTCCCGACGAACGTCGCCGGGCCGGCCAGGTGGACGAGCCGGTTCTCACGCGAGCGGCCAGCCAGGCGAACCCAGCCGTCCGGCAGCGGCACCGCGAACGGGTCGCGGCCCGCCAGGGTCGTCGGCGGCGGCGGCCCGTCCCCCTCCGCATCGTGATCGTGGTCGCGCGGCCGCTCCAGCGTGTCGACGAGGACGGAGGCAACGCTCCCGAGTCGCTCGCGGTTCCGCGCGAAGCCGATCGCCTCCTGGAGGGCCAGCAGCCGGTTGAGGCGTTCCTTCTTGACGGCGGCCGGGACGTCGTCGGGGAGTCGCGTCGCCGGCGTGCCCGGCCGTGGCGAGTAGGCGGCCGCGAATACCTGCTCGTACCGGATCGTCTCGAGCAGGCGCAGCGTGGAGGCGAACTGCGCCTCGGTCTCGCCGCAGAAGCCGACGATCACGTCCGTGCTGACGGCGATCCCCGGGATCGCCTCGCGGATGCGGCCGAGGCGCTCCTCGTAGTGCGCGATCGAGTACTGCCGACCCATCCGGCGGAGGACCTCGTCGTCGCCGGACTGGACCGGCAGGTGGAGCGCCGCGCAGACGCTGGGCGCCTCGGCCATCGCGTCGACGAGCCGGTCCGAGAGGTCCCACGGGTGCGAGGTGATGAACCGGAGGCGCGGCACGGCACGTCCCCCGTCGGGTTCGCGCAGGGCGTCGATGGCCCGGATCAGCTCGGCGAGATCGGGCCGCGATGCGCGATCGATCCGTCGCCCGGCCCGGCGCGCCTCGGCGACGTGGTCGAAGCGTGCCTCCGCGGGCAGGTCATGGCCGTAGCTGTTGACGTTCTGGCCCAGGAGCGTGATCTCGCGGTAGCCGGCGGCGGCGAGCTTCCGCGCCTCGTCGACCACCTCGTCGAACGGCCGGCTCCGCTCTGGCCCGCGGCTGAACGGGACGATGCAGTAAGTGCAGGTCTTGTCGCAGCCGTAGATGATCGGGAGCCACGCGGCGACGGCCGATTCGCGGCGCACCGCGCCCGACGCGACGGCGACCGCGCGGGAGCCCGCGAGATGATCGGCGGCCGACACCGCTACGCCCTTGACAATCGTGGTTGCCGCCGTGCGGGGAGCCACGGCCGGGCCGGGGGTGACCCGAGCCCCGGGCGCAGCCCCATTTCCGCTGCCCAGGCCAACCGGGCCCTGGGCGGAGGCGAGGCCCAGCCGCTCCACCAGCTCCGGCTCCTCGTCGGGGCGCAGGAAGAGGTCGACCGCCGGGAACCTGCGCCGAAGGCCGGCCCGATCGCGCTCTCGCACGGCGCAGCCGGTGAGGACCACGCGGAGCGCCGGGTTGGCGCCCTTGAGCGCGGCAAGCGCGCCCTGACGGCCGATCACCTTCGCCTCGGCCGCCTCGCGGATGGCGCACGTGTTGATGACGATGAGGTCGGCCGCCTCCAGCCGCGGTGCTTCCGCGCAACCCGTCGCGAGAAGTCGACCGGCCATCTCCTCCGAGTCGCTCTTGTTCATCTGGCAGCCCAGCGTCCAGACCCAGAAGCGCGGGAGTGCCTGGTCCTCCGGGCGGAACTCGGCGACGCGCGCATCTGTGGCGGCGGCTGCGGGACGGGGCCCGTCGATCGCGACCGCCGGCGGGGCGAAATCCAGGACTGGAAGGTGGCGGGACGTCACGCCACGACCCCCACCTGGAGCGCAGCCAGGACGCCGGCCGCGATCTCCGGCGGAACCCAGGTCTCCCCGATCGCCTCCGCGTAGGTTTCGTCGTCGCCGTGGTAGTCCGTCCCTCCCGACGGCAGCAGGCCCAGGTCGCGCGCGACTGCCCCGACCGCGGCCACGGTCGCGGCGTCGAAGCTTCGATGATGGACCTCGAGGCCCACCAGGCCGGCATTCATCAGCTCGCGCAGGAGGACCCGCCGAGACGGTGCGACGGAGAAGTGCGCGAGCACCGGAATCCCTCCCGCGCCACGGATGGCGCGGATCGCCTCGACCGGTCCCAGTCCCTCCCGGGGCACGTAGCCGGGCCCGCCCCGGCCCACGAACCGCGCGAACGCATCCTGGACGCTCGTGGCGAACCCCGCCGCCACGAGCGCCCGAGCGAGCGTCGGGCGCCCCAGCGCATCGTCACGGGTCAGGTCCAGGCCGGCCAGCTGGGCATCCACGCCAAGCCCCGCGGCGCGAAGCCGGGCTGCCATCCGCTCGAAACGTCGCCGGCGCCGCTCGCGCTGCTCGGCGAGGGCCGCCTCGAACGCGACATCGGCCGGGTCCACGCCAAGGCCAACGACATGGAGCTCCCCGTCGGGCAGATTGAGACCGCCGGCCATTGCGTTGATCTCCACGCCTGGGAGCACATCCAGCCCGGGCGGCAGTGGCCCCGCACCCGGCGCGACCAGGTCCCGGTAGCCCGACAGCGTGTCGTGGTCCGTGATCGCGAGGGTCCGGACGCCGGCGGCGGCTGCGGCCGCCACCAGCGCCGACGGCTCCAGGAGCCCGTCCGAGCGGCACGTGTGCGCGTGCAGGTCGACCACCGTCGGCTCTGGCGGGACGATCCGCCCGGCGGCCGGCGCCCGGCGGCCGCGGCCCATCAGGCCGCCTCGACGATCCGCCGGACGCGCTCCACGCTGAGCGCCCGGCCGGTGGCGGGGTCCACGTCGATCAGGAGTGCATTGAGGACCACCGGCCAGCCACCCACCTCGAACCGTGTCGGCAGCCCATTGAGGAAGCGGGGCAGGACGGTGGCCGGCGCGAAGCCGATCACGCTGTGCAGCGGCCCGGTCATCCCGAGGTCACTCTGGTAGGCCGTTCCGCGCGGCAGGATTCGCTCATCCGCTGTCGGGACGTGCGTGTGCGTCCCGACGACCGCGCTCACGCGTCCATCGAGGTGGAGCCCGAAGGCGTTCTTCTCGCTCGTCACCTCGCAGTGGAAGTCGACGAGCCGAACCGGCGGCAGCGCGTCCGCGCCTTCGTCCAGGAGGCGATCCGCATCCGTGAACGGGTTCTCGATCGGGATCATGTACGTGCGGCCCTGGAAGTTGAGGACGGCGATGTCGGTCCCGTCGGCCGCCACGTACGCGCCCCAGCCGCGGCCCGGCACGCCGTCCGTCCCGTAGTTGTGGGGTCGCAGGATTCGCTCGTCTCGATCGAGCGCCGGCAGGATCTCCTTCTTGTCCCAGATGTGATTGCCGGACGTGAGCACATCCACGCCGGCCCGGAAGAGCGACTCGGCGGTTGACGTGGTGAGACCCATCCCGCCCGCAAGGTTCTCCCCGTTGGCGGTGACGAAGTCCACCCGGTACACGTCGCGCAGGCCGGGCAGCTCGCGCTCGATGGATTCGCGGCCCGGGCGGCCGATCACGTCGCCGATCATGAGAATCCGGCAGGGCCGCGGCGCCCGCGAGTCGGCCACCGCTATTTCGCGTACTCGACGGAACGGGTCTCGCGGATCACCGTCACCTTGATCTGGCCCGGGTAGGTCAGCGATTCCTCGATCTTCTTGACGATGTCCCGGGCGAGGCGGGAGGCCGAAAGGTCGTCGATCTCCTCGGGCCGGACGAGGATTCGCACCTCGCGACCCGCCTGGACCGCGAACGAGCGATCAACCCCGTTGAAGCTCCCGGCGATCGCCTGCAGGTCCTCGAGCCGCTTGAGGTAGAGCTCGACGGACTCGCCGCGGGCGCCCGGGCGCGACGCGCTGATGGCATCGGCGGCCTGCACGATCGGCGCCTCCACACAGGCGTACTCCACCTCCTGGTGATGAGCCGCGATCGCGTTCACGACCTTGAAGGAGAGGTTGTGGCGCTGCGCGACCTGGGCGCCGATCGCAGCGTGCGGGCCCTCCACCTCGTGGTCGATGGCCTTGCCCATGTCGTGGAGGAGGCCTCCGGTCTTCGCGGCCAGCACGTCAGCGCCGAGCTCCGCGGCGATGATCGCGGCGAGCCGGCTGGTCTCGACGACGTGGTTCAGCACGTTCTGGCCGTAGCTCGTCCGGTACTTGAGGCGGCCGAGGAGCCGCGTGATCTCTGAAGGCAGGCCGGGCACGCCGGCGTCGTAGGCGGCTGCTTCGCCGGCCTGGCGGATCACGAGGTCCACTTCGGCGCGCGCCTTTGCAACGACCTCCTCGATCCGGCCCGGGTGAATGCGGCCGTCGGCCATCAGCTTGGTGAGCGCGATCCGGGCGATCTCGCGACGCACAGGATCGAAGCCCGAGAGGATCACCGTCTCGGGCGTATCGTCGATGATCAGGTCCACGCCGGTCGCCTGTTCGAGCGCCCGGATGTTGCGGCCCTCGCGGCCGATGATCCGGCCCTTCATCTCGTCCGAAGGAAGGTGCACGACCGAGACGGTGTGCTCCGCGGTGTGGTCGGCGGCGACCCGCTGGATGGCCGTGACGATCACCTCGCGCGCCTTGTCCTGGGCCTCGTCACGGGCCTTGCGCTCGATCGACCGGGTCAGGCGGACGGCGTCGTTCTCGGCTTCGGCGCGGACGGTGTCGAGGATGACCGCTTTCGCGTCCTCCGCGCTCATCCCGCTGACCCGCTCGAGCGCCGCGATCTGCTCCGTTCGAGCGGCAGCGAGCTCCTCGCGGGTGCGGTCGAAGTCGCGTTCCTTCTCCAGCAGCTTGCGATCGCGCTGCTCCTGCATGTCCGTGCGCTGGTCCAGCTGCTCGTCGCGAGTCAGGAGTCGGCGCTCCAGGCCGCTGAGCTCGGCGCGCTTGGCGCGGGCCTCGTCCTCTGCTTCGCGCTGGAAGCGCAGCTTCTCGTCCTTTGCTTCGAGGATCAGGTCCTTCTGCTGGGTGCGGGCTTCGGCAACGATGCGGGCGGCCTTGTCCTGGGCTCCTCGGACCGCCTGTGCCGCGACGACGCCGCGCGCGACGAATCCGACAGCGAGGCCGCCGACAATGGCCACGACAAGGGCCACCGCCGCGACGACGGGGTTCTCCATGATGCTCTCGCCTCCCGACCGGCCGGGTGAGCGGCCGGCGAGTGATTGTTCGGGAACGGCGATACGTCGGGACCGGCCCGCTGACCCTCGGGTGATACGCGGACCGGGCTTCGGCGTGGGCTCGCCGGGATGGATGAGTCGGAACGTGACAACCGGCGTCGCACCCGCGGCGCCGTTCTTTGGTGGACGTAGCCTACGGCCGGCGGGCGGGAGGGTCAAACGTGCCCATTTCGGGCACGAATCGGGCAGGAAACGGGCCGGGCGGCCCGCGCGGATTGCCCGCCCGGCTCCCGACGCCCGCCACGCTCACGGCTCGGCGGCGGGTTCCGGGTCGTCGTCAGAGGAGATCGTGCCGGTCGTCGCGAGCCAGGCCGCCGATGCCCGACCGGCCGTCCCGGGGTCGAATCCACCCCGGGCGAGCAGCGCATACGCCTTCGCTCGCCGCTTCCGCAGGTCGGCCTCGCGGAGGAGGCCGGCGCCCTTCCGGGCGAGGAGCCGCGCCGCGGCCGCGTCATCGGACGCCTCCGAGGCGGCCCGCTCCCCCGCCCCTGGCCCAAGCCGTGGATCGTCGGGATCAGCGCCCGAGGCGCGCGCCTCGCGTGCGGCGAGCGCCGCCTCGGCATCCGCCGCCGGGACGCCCATTCGGCGCAGTTCGTCGCGAAGCGCGCGCGCCCCGCGCGGTCGCGCCCGATCCCGCGACTCCACCCAGGCGCGTGCGAAGGCGGCGTCGTCCAGGTAGCCGAGCTCGGTCAACCGCTCGAGCGCGCCCTCCACGAGATCGGCCCGGTAGCCCGCA
>JADGQG010000117.1 GCA_017882025.1 Chloroflexota bacterium | reverse complement strand
CGATCCCGGGTGCACGGCCGGCACGTGGCGCCGGATGGCGCCCGCCGCCAGGTTCCCGAGCAATGGATCGGTCAGCACGCGCACTCCGTCGAGGTCGACAAGGACGGTCGAATGGCCGAGAAAGGTCAGCCGATTGTCCACCGCGCCTCCTCCGACGCCGCATCCTACTCCGCGGGGTGGGGACCTCTGCATGACGGGCCGTCATACCGAGCCGCATACCGAGCCGCGGTAGGATCCGGTACAGCGCCGGCCGACGCCGGCGACACGCCGGCCACCTGCGCGGCCGCAGAGGAGGTCAAGATCGCGCCGTGATCGCCTATCACCTGGTGCCCGCCCCCTCGTGGGACGCCGCGCCGATGGACCAGCCGTTCCGCCCGGCGTCGCTCGACACGGAAGGGTTCGTCCACCTGACGCATCGAATGGCTGATCTCGTGGACGTGGCCAACGCGCTGTACCGCGACGAGCCCGGCCCGCATCTCGTCCTCACCATCGCGCTCGACCGGCTGAGCACGCCGTGGCGCTACGACGGCGACGAGCGGTATCCACACGTGTACGGCCCGCTCGACCGAGCCGCGATCACGGCGGTCCGACCGATCCGGCGCGACCCGCGAGGCGCGTTCGTCCCCGTCGAGCGCACCGACGAGCGCAGCGTCCCGGACGTCTCGCACCCGGTCTAGCCCGCGACCACCCACGTCGCCTCGATCGCCGGCGGCGCGAGCAGGGTCTGGAGCACGACGCAGTAGCGCTCGGTCCGCTCCCGGAGCCGTTCGCGTCGATCGTCGGGGATCTCCCCGGTGAGGGCGAAGCTGACCCGGATTGCCTCGAACCCGACCGGGACGTCCGGGGTTCCCAGCGTGCCTCGAAGGTCAAGGTCGCCCTCGACCGTCACCGACACGCCGACGCCCTCGAGCCCCATGTTGGCCGCGACCATCTGGCAGGTGAGCTGGGCGCAGGCCGCGAGTGCGCCGAGGAGAAGGTCACCCGAGCACGCAGCCGACCCCGCACCGCCGACGCCCTGGTGTGCGCCGGCGGCGTAGATCGCTCGACCCAGGTCGACCGAGCAGGCCATCGCGCCATCGCCAGTCTGTCCGGTCGCGCGCAGGGTGACCCTCGCTTGCTCCGGATCCTCCCGGTAGCGCTCCTTGATCGGTTGCTGGATCTCGCGAAGCGTCATCGGGCGATCTCCGAACGGACGGGTGGGCCACCGCGACGTGGGGCGGTCCGGCGCAGTGTGCGCCCAGCTCAGCTTCGCGGCTCGTGGGCGCCCGCAGTGGTGCACGGCGCGACCCGGTCTACCATGCGCCGATGAGCTGCCGCTCCTGTGGCCGGACTCTCGAACCGGGGAGCCGGTTCTGCCCGGGATGCGGCACGCCCGTCGAGATGTCGTGTCGGAGCTGCGGGGCGAGCCTGGGCGCGGACGCACGGTTCTGCGCCGCCTGCGGCACGCCCGTCGCCGCCGGCCTCAACGTGACGCAGGAATCTCCCGAGATCGGTCGCGAGCGCAAGGTGGCCACGATGGTCTTCGCCGACCTCGTGGGCTTTACCAGCCTGAACGAGTCGAGCGACCCAGAGCTCGTACAGGCCCTGGTCACGCGCGCATTCGACCGGCTGAGCGCCGAGGTGGCGCGCTATGAGGGCACCGTCGAGAAGTTCGCCGGCGACGCCATGCTGGCGGTGTTCGGGGTCCCCACCGCCCACGAGGACGACGCCGAGCGGGCCGCCCGGGCCGCGCTCGAGATGCAGTCGGCGATGGGCGAGCTTGCCGCGGAGCTGCGCGGCGAGGGCCGCCAGGAGCTGGCGCTCCGGATCGGCATCGAGACGGGCGAGGTGCTCGTCGACCTCGGGCGCGCCACCGGGGAGCGCGACCGCATCGTCACCGGGGACGCCGTCAATACCGCCGCCCGCCTCCAGCAGGTCGCGCTGCCCGGCGCGATCGTCGTGGGGCCTTTCACGTACGCGGCCACCCGCGACGTGGTGGAGTACGAGGAGCTGCCGCCCACCGCGCTCAAGGGCAAGGCCCTGCCCGTCGCGGCGTGGCGCGCCGTGGCGGTCAAGGCCCGGCGGGGCGGCGTCCGGCCGTCCCTGGGGATCGAGGCCCCATTGATCGGGCGGGAGGAGGAGATCTCGCTGATCAAGGAGGCGGTCCGCCGGACGGTCTCGGATCGTCGACCGCACCTCGTGACGGTCATCGGCAGCGCGGGGGTCGGCAAGTCGCGTCTGACCTGGGAGCTGGAGAAGTACCTCGACGGTCTGCCCGAGACGTTCTACTGGCGCAAGGGTCGCTGCCTCGCGTACGCGCAGGCGAGCTTCTCCGCCCTGGCGGACGCCATCAAGGCCGATGCGCGAATCCTCGACGACGACGCGCCCGCGACGGCCGCGGCGAAGCTCGAGGCGCGTGTCGGCGAGCTCGGGAGCGCCGGCGATCCGACGCTGCTGCGTGCCGTGGAAGCGCTGCTTGCGCTCGGACCGGCGACCTCGCTGGGGCGCGACCAGCTCTTCGACGCCTGGCGCCGCTACCTGGAGCTGCTTGCCCGCGAGAACCCGCTGGTCCTTGTCCAGGAGGACATCCACTGGGCGGACGAGGGCCTCCTCGACTTCATCGAGTACATCGCACGCTGGGCGGAGGGGCCGATCGTCCTGCTCTGCCTCGCCCGCCACGAGCTCCTGGAGCTGCGCCCGACCTGGGGCGGCGGCATGCCCAATGCCACCTCGATCGTGCTCGAGCCGCTCGACGCGGCCGAGAGCGCCCAGCTCGTCGACGCCCTGCTCGCCGGCGGGCTGCCCGCCGAGCTCCGCGACCGGGTCGTGACCCTCGCCGACGGGAACCCGCTCTTCACCGAAGAGCTCGTGCGGATGTTCGTCGATCGCGGGGTGCTGCGATTCGGCGACGGACGCTGGCAGCTCGCACGGCCCGTGGAGGAGGTGGAGATCCCGGGTTCCATCCACGCAGTGCTGGCGGCCCGCCTCGACGGGCTGCCGCCGGCCGAGAAGCGGGCGGCTCAGAACGCCGCGGTCGTCGGGCGCATCTTCTGGGACGCCCTGATCTCCCATCTCTCGCGCCAGGGCACGTCGGCGACCGGCGAGGTGCTGCGCCGCCTGCGGGTCAAGGAGCTGGTCGTGCCGCGGCAGCCGTCGGCGCTGGCGGGGGCGGCCGAGTTCGGCTTCCGGCACGTGCTGATCCGCGACGTCGCCTACGACTCGCTGCCCAAGCGCGACCGCGCGGCGAAGCATCTCGACGTGGCCCGCTGGGCCGAGGAGACCCTGGCGGATCGCCAGGACGAGATGGTCGAGCTGCTCGCGGCCCACTACCTGGCGGCGCTGCGGTACGAGGAGGAGTTCGCCGCACCGGAGTCGGATCGGCTGCGCGACCTTCGGCACAAGACGTACACCTACGCACGGCGGGCCGGCGGCCGGGCGGATGCTCTCTCCAACAAGGAGCATGCCGCGCGCTGGTTCCGCGTCGCCGTCGAGCAGGCGCGAATCCTCGACCTGCCCGCCCGCGAGCGCGCGGCGGTGGCGGTCGAGTACGCCGAGGCCGCGAGCGGGCATGAGCCCCACGAGACGATCCGCGCCGCCCTGGAGGACGCGCTGGCGCTGATGACCGCCCTGCCCGAGCGGACCGCCGCCGACGAACAGCAGGCTGCCGAGATTCGCATCCACCTCGCGTTCTACGTCTACGTCGCCGACGAGGTGGAGGCATCGCGGGCGATCGTGCAGGCGGGCATCGACGCGCTGGAGCCCGGGCGGCCGACGCCGGGACGCGCCGGGCTGCGCGCCCGGCTGGGCTGGACGTACTGGCGCGCCGGCCCCCTGGCAGCTGCCCCGCCGATCCTGCGCGAGGCCATCGAGGAGGCGCGAGCCTGCGGGGCGCAGGACGTCGAGCGCATGGCGCTGCACGACCTGGCCGTGGCGACGGGCATGCTCGGTGACGCGACGGAGTCGCTCGCACTCGTCGAGCTGAGCATGGAGCTCGCACGCGGGGCGAACGATCGCGCGCTCATGTCACGCTGCTACATCAACGTACCGGCCATCCGAATCACGAATGGAGAGACGTCCGAGCAGATCATGCCCCTGTGCGTCGAGGGCCTGGACATCGCCCGACGGAGCATGGATCACGCGAAGATATCCTGGATCGGCCAGAACGTTGCGGATCTCCTCTCCTTCGAGGGTCGCATCGAGGAGGCGCTTGCCTATGCCGAGGAGGCAATTGCCAACGCCGGGTCTGTGGGGGACCAGCAGCGCCTCGCGAACTGCCTGGCCCAGCGCGCCTTCGTGCGACTCGAGCGCGGCGACCGCACGGCGGCACGGTCCGATGTCGATGAATCGCGGCGGATCTCGGGAGTCCCGGAGCCGCAGTCGGTGATCTACGAGGCGTTGTTCGACGCGCTCTTCCTGTGGCCGGACGACCCGTCCGCCGCCTGCACGACGATCACGGACGCGCTCCGATCGACGGGTGCGGCACCGGCCTCGCTCGTCGATTCGGCACCGACCGCGGCGCGAATGGCCCTGCGGCTCGGGGATGGGCCGCGCCTCGCGGCCTCGGTTGCGGCCTTCGTGGCGGTCGCGGAGCGCTGCAGCGGCCCCGTGCGGGCCCTCCAGCGCCGCTGGCTCGACGCGCTGCGGGTCGCTGGTGACCCGTCGGCCGTGGCTGCGCTTCGCGCGGTCGCCGGCGAGTTCGAGGCGATCGGGTACCGCTTGCCGGCGGCCGACTGCCACGCGGACGCCGCGCTGTCCGCGATGCGGGCGGGCCTCGACCCGACGGACGACGAGGTGGACGCACGCCGCCTGTACGCCGCGTGCGGCGCCGTCCCGCTCCTCGGCGACCTGCCGGAGCGGCGCTGGATCGCCACCGCGGAGACGAGCCGGGCCATCGCCAACGGATGACCCCCGGCCCATGGTCGGCGCTGACGTCAGTCCCCGGACTCGCCAGTGATAGGGGTGCGTGCACGCACCTTCCCGGTACTTTCGGGGGCCCCTTCTCCCCGGGCGGGGGTACTATCTTCGGCACTGGCGGGCGCTGACCTCCGCTCGCCCAGGGAGGCCTGAGCGCGACCCACCCGGAGTCGCGACACGGGCCCAAGGGGAGGTGCAGGTCGTGTCGCTGCTCCAACGAGTCGAGCGTGCGCAACAGGGTGCCGACAACCCGAATGCCGGCGCCCCGGTCGCTGTCGCGCCTCCCGTGCCTCCCGCGCCCCCGACGCCGGCCCAGGGTCCGGCCCGGGAGGCGTACATGCGCGACGTCCGGATTCGCCTCCAGGCCGAGGTCATCCGTGCATTCGACGCGCTGCGCGACGTGGCCGGTGCGGCCGACGCCCGCAGCAAGATCCAGGCGATCGTCGACCGCGTGATCGACGCGAACGGGTTCGTCGTCTCGCGGGACGAGCGCCTGCACCTGATCGAGGAAGTTGCCGACAACCTCACGGGCTTCGGGCCGCTCGAGCCGCTCCTGCACGACGAGACGATCACCGAGGTGATGGTCAACGGCCCCCGCCACATCTACATCGAGCGGGGCGGGAAGATCGAGCGCATCGACAGCGTGTTCCTGAACGACGAGCACGTGCTGCGGATCATCGACCGGATCATCAGCCCGATGGGCCGGCGCATCGACGAGTCGAGCCCGCGCGTCGACGCCCGGCTGCCCGACGGCTCGCGCGTGAACGCCGTCATCAGCCCCCTGTCGCTCGTGGGACCGGTGATCACGGTCCGCAAGTTCGCGGCCAGGCCGTTCACGGTCGACGACCTCGTCCGCTTCGGCACGGCGACCGCTGAAATGTTCGACTTCCTGAGGGTCTGCATCGAGGCGCGGCTCAACGTCTTCGTGTCCGGCGGCACGGGCTCCGGCAAGACGACGACGCTCAACGTCCTCTCGACGTTCATCCCGGAGGACGAGCGGATCATCACGATCGAGGATGCCGCCGAGCTGCAGCTCCGCCAGGCGCACGTGGTGACGCTCGAGTCGCGCCCTTCCAACATCGAGGGGCTCGGCGAGATCACGATCCGCGACCTGTTGCGGAATGCCCTCCACATGCGCCCCGACCGGATCATCGTGGGCGAGTGCCGCTCGGGCGAGGC